>CAZIWQ010000608.1:3430-4940 GCA_964542355.1 uncultured Armatimonadia bacterium | reverse complement strand
CGAGATCCTGAAGGCCCTGGTTGAGCTGGGGAGGCTGTGAGGACGGCGGGAGCGTAGGAGCGTAGGAGCGTCCCCTTCGCGCCCTCGATGCGAGCGAGACACACCGCCGGCTCCCCGGTCCCCGACCCGGAGTGCATGTTGGCGATGCGCACATACACCTGGCCCTTCTGCTCCTGCGACTGGCACAGGGGAAGCAAGGCGAGGTACTCCTCCTCGAGTCTCTCCAGCGTTGCCTCGTGCCGGGCCTCCCTGCCGCGCACGCCTCGAAACGCGTCCTCGAAGGTGCGCACCTCTCCCTGTGGCGAGGCGGCGGACGCGGCGAGGATCACCAGCAGGAGTGCTACATGGCAGCGGTTGGGTACAGTGGGCATGGCTGTTCACCGTCCGATGTCTGGAGGCTGGTGCGCTGGCAGCCATGGTTCGTGGGGTGCGAGGGGTCACCGCCACATGCCTTGCCAACCAGGAACGGGACACGACGGCAGGGGGTGGCCGTGAGGGTCGTGTCGTCACGTGCGAAGCACGTGCGGTCCCGCCCGCAGGGCGGTCGGCGTGCGCTCCGAGGAGCGCGCGCCACCCAGCCCCGGGCTTCAGCCCGGGGATCCGGCGGGCACCCTCTCTCCTTTATCTTGCGCTCCCCCGCCGGGCTTGCCCGGCGGGGGAGCGCAAGCGAGCCGTCGCCCGCGGGCGCTCACGTCACGCGTCGCGCTCGGCCGGGGTCGCATCGGTCGCCGGGGCCCCTCCGGGGGCCGAGCGCCCTCGCGGGCGCACGCCACCGGGCCCTCAACTTCCGCTCGTCTCGCAGTGCAGGCCACACCCGACGCAGAGGCATCGTTTTTGGCTGACGGGTTGTTGGCGGCCCGCTGGTCTGTTGCGGCTGCGGTCTGGGCGCGGGGTGTCAGCCCCGTTGTACGGGGCTGACGGGGCCCCGCGAGCGGTCGACGGTACAGATCGGTACGCCCGACACTGCTGTCGGGCGGCCTACGCGCCGCGAAGCGGCGTGCCGTGTCCGGTGCATCGCGCGACGACCCGCCGCGACGCACAAGACAGCCGGAGAGCAGCGTAGTAGGAGGGGCTCGTGTGCCGCGCGCGCGGCCAAGGGTGAGCGGCGTCCCATCGCGCTCGGGGGAGCGCTCCTACCACGGCACACGGCAACGGCGAACGGCGAACGGCGGCACTCGGCACGTGGTACGTGGCATTGGGCAACGCCAGGAACGGCAGACGGCCGACACCGGTGCCGTCCCGCCCTGGGGCGCCCCTCCTGCCTACGGCGCCGCCGCCGGAAGCTATCAGCTCATCAGCTATCAGCTATTCGCTTGCCGTGCCCCCTCCCCCCAACACCCTCACCGTCACCCCGTCCGGTGCCGGTGTCGATGGGTCGCAGGAGAGCTCCAGGCGGTTGGCCCCGGGCTGGAGGACTACCGGTGCTGCCTGGGCGGCTACCGGCTCCCCCCGGGTCGCTCCCGGCCGCCAGACCGTCGTCCGCCCCTGCGCGTCCAGCACGGCGGATTCG
>CAZIWQ010000608.1:0-3420 GCA_964542355.1 uncultured Armatimonadia bacterium | reverse complement strand
CCGGAAGCCGGATCGGTGTCCCGTTGACTGTGAGCACGGGCTTGCACAGCACGATAGCGCCGGACGCCTCCGGTAAGGCCTTGAGATCGTCAAGCCGGACGGTGCACGTCGTGTCAGGCGGGAGATTGTTGTAGTAGAAGATGACGTACTCCACCTGCTTGAGGTCGACACCGCCGGCATCCCGCAGCGGCAGGCGTTGCAGCCGCCAGCCCGTGAAGTCGATCGGCAGGAGCCAGTCACCGTTGTTGCCCTGTGTGTCGCGGATCTGCACGCGCAGGACCTCGCGCTTGCCATCACCATGGACCCACAGCCCCAGCGCCTGGAAGGGGCGGAGGTCCTGCGGCGGCGTGAAGCGCTTCCCCCTGGCACACCACCCGCCGGCACCGCCCCGGTTGGTGGCCGTGTAGACGCCGCATGCGCGGTCCACCTGCGCCCCGTCGGTGGCCGCGACGAAGCTCTGGCTGACGCCCTCGCGCACCGGGCCGTCGGTGGTGATCTGCTTCCCGTCACCGATCACGTAGCGCTGGAAGTCATTGCCAGGACCCAGGGCATAGCCGGCGAGGTCATCGAAGGTCTCGAGCACCTGCGCGGCGGGGTCGCTGTAGCTGGCCTTGACGGCCGCTATCGCGTTGGTCACGACGACGGCGGCGCGGGCGGGCTGTCCGAGGGGGCTCACCACGGTCCAGGCGTTCTGCTTGCCGTCGAAGGCGCCGACGGCAAACGCCGGCGCGGTGTCGGCGAGCTCATAGGCGCCCTGGAGCACCCGCGTCTTCCCGGAGGCGGCGAAATGCAGGCTCACGGCCTCGTCCCCGGGGGGCGCAGCCGGCATGAGCGTGGGATAGCGCGTCGCAGGCGCACCAGCCGGCGCCGCGGCGCGGCGGGCGTTGGCCAGTGGCTCACCCCGCACGGCGAGCGTCACCTCGGCGTAGGAGGACGTCTCCGGGCCGGCTTCGCACGCGAACCGCACGCGGTTCTCACCGCTACCCAGGGACAGGCTGCCCCGCGGCTGCACCTGAGCCAGCAGGCCGCCGTTGGGCTCGAAATGCCGGCAGCGGCCGGCCCAGTCCACCTCCACGTACTCATCGGGCTTGAGCGAGACGGGGAACACGACGGTGCGCCCACCGACCTCGAGCGCCGGGTTGCGCACCGGCACCGCGGTCTCATGCAGGGCCTCGATGCGGCCGATCAGGCACATGGCCTTCGTACCGGCCGGGAGGCCGTTGTAGTACAGGTTCAGCTCGCGCGTCGCAGCGTACACCGGCCAGCAGGTGTACAGCAGGTCGGTCCAACTGTGGGGCCAGCGGTAGTCGAAGAACCGGCCGTCCTCCGGCTGCGTGAGTACCCGGTACGACCAGCCCGTGAAGTCCAGCGGGACGTAGTGGTCGCGACGGGCATCCTTGCCGGCCAGTTGCAGGTTGAGGATCCCGCCCTGCCCCTCCGCGTACACCCACACTCCCAGCCGACGGTGGTTGGTGAGGTCCATGGGCTTGGCGACCGGGAGGGTGAGCTTGGTCCAGGCGGAGGTCGTCTTGCCCTGGTTCTCGGCCCGGTAGCAGAACGCCGGGGACCCGTCCGGCGCCCGTTCCGCCGATGGCTCAACGCTCTGCACCAGGTCGGCGGCGGCGGTGCCGGCCGGCTGGAACGGCACGCCGGCGGCGGCGTCGGCCAGCACGATGTTGTCCGGGTCCCCGCGCCGGGCAAGCTGTGTGCGGGCGCGCAGGCGCAGCCACGGGGCCTGCGGGGCATAGGGGTTGGTGCAGGCGAACTGCGCGCCCGCCGCGCTCTGTGCGCTCACGGCACGGGGCGGGTCAAACTGCATGGGCCGCAGCGCCCACTCGCCGTCCGGGGTCTGCTCCAGCGTGTGCTCGGCCATTGGCCGGGCCACCTCGGCACACGCGGCTTCCGTGAAGTAGTCACGTCGCTTGAGCTCATCACAGGCGCGGATAGCCTCCAGCATCTCCGGCATGCGCCGGTTCGCCCACAGGTTGCTTGCACTCACACTGAACGAGATCGGGGCCTTGTGCCCCAGGGCCTTGAGGCACAGCGAGAGCACCTCGTCCGGGGTGACGGCATCGGTGGTCGGCGAGGCGGTGTGCGGGCAGAACCACCCCACGTCGCCGGTCAGCAGGTTCCTGGCCCAGCTTGCCGGGCTCTGCCCCTTGAAGCGCAGCGTGTAGAAGCGGCGGCCGAAGTAGATGGGGTCGAAGTGCGGGCTGCCGCGCGTGATCACGTGCCACGACAGGTGGGTGTACAGCGCGTTGCCCTCCAGGATGATCGGCTGCTTGAGGCGCTTCATGACCCCGAGCGCGACGAGGCCCTGGTTGTGCCACTGCGGCGGCTGTTTCGCCAGCTCCTCGCCGGCATCGAAGTACGCCATGTCGGCACCGACGGCGTTGAACACCCGTGCGATGTTGTCGCACACCTCGTCGAGCATCGTGGTGCTGATGTCCGGGCAGTAGACGGTGTTACCCCAGTTGGGGAAGCAGTTGACGAGGTGGCCGAGGCGCGCCCCCGCGGGATGCGGGCCCACCGTTGTGCCGTGCAGGCCACGAGTGCACTGCGAGAAGCCGTTGTCCGTGCGTTTGGCGTAGCGGATGATCTCGCCCTCGGCATACAGGTCGCCCTGCTCGGGCCAGCCGGTAGTGGCTTCGTTCACCTTCAGCTCGGCGGTGGTTGCGTCGAGCGGAGCCGCCAGCGTGACATGCCGGTCTTGCAGGAGGCGAGGGTCGGCCCGGGGCACGATCGTGGGGTCGGTCTTGGGGCCCCACCCGACCATCCCCTGCATGCAGTGCATGCCCAGCTTCAGGCCGGCGGCGTGGATCTTGTCGGCGACCCGGACCAGGCTGGGGAGACCCTCCGGGAACTGCCCGCGGTTCACCTCATAGGTCGGGGTCGACTTCCACCAGTCGATCTCCACGCACCCGAAGCCACCCCGGGCAAAGTCGATGATCTCGTCCACGTTCTTCTCGCTGATCCCATTGACCATCAGATAGGAGTAGAAGCGCTCGGGGGACTGCTTGATCCACACCCCGTGGAGCATGGGGTGGGGGAGCCCCTCAGCCAGCTCCACGTCACCGATCGCGGCGAGCAGGCGCCCGGCGGGGTCCGGGCCGCCGGTCGGTGTGCCGAGGATGGCGACCTTCGCCCCGACGAGCCCGTACTGCTGCTCGCAGCGTGCGCTCAGCACCGCCTTCCCCGGCGCCTCCGCCCCGGAGGCGTTCGTGCGGTCATTGCAGGCCAGCACGCACGCGCCGAAGTGCTCGTCCCAGGCCGCGTTCACCATCCCGCCCACGTTCTGGGTGATCTTGAGGTGGAGGCTGCACAGTTGGACCCAGCCGACGTTCTCGCCGCTCACCTCGGTCAGTGTGACTGAAAAGTGACGGGGTCGGACCTCGAGGCGCGCTTGCACCCGGACGCCGG
>CAZIWQ010000607.1:0-4942 GCA_964542355.1 uncultured Armatimonadia bacterium | reverse complement strand
CCGACGGCGGCGTGTCACGCGTTCCGGTACCCACCTGCTGACACCCCCTCTCCGGAACGGAGAGGGGGGGCGGGGGGTGAGGCCGGCACGGCGCATGCCAACGCCGGCAGGTTGCCGTCGCCGTTCCCCCCAGCCCCGTGGGGACGGGGTTCGGGGGGGAGCCCGCCGTGGCCGTAGGTCACGTCCCCAACAGGTACCCCGTCGGGTGTCCTGGAAACCGCACCATATCTGCAGCATGCTGCTCTGGTGGCACGATGGGCCTTCTTCGCAAACGCCGAATCCTCAAGTGGTTGCCGCTGCTGACGGGAGGCCTCGCGCTCCTCGTCCTGGCGACGACGGTCGGTGTTGGGCTGGCGGCCAGGCAGTTCCAGGACAGTGGCCGCATTGCCCCCAACGTTCGCGTCGAGGGTGTCCTGGTTGGCAACGCGACGAATGCCGAGGCGACGCGCCTGGTGCTCGACCAGTGGGCCGCGAAGCTCCCGGGTGAGGTCGCACTGCGCTGGCCAGGCGGTATTCACAAGGTTGCCCCCGACAAGCTCGGCGCCCAGCGCCGCATCGCCGCCGCTATCGCGCGCGCCCAGCAGGTGGGGCGTGAGGGGGGAGTCATCCGCCAGGTCCTGACACGGATGCGGCTCTCGCACCGCGGCATCAATGTCCCCGTCAGCACTGACGTCGAGCGCCGCACGCTCCACGCCTACCTCGTCGCGCTCGCGAACCGGGTCAACCGCCAACCTCGCAATGCCGACGTCGAGGTGTCAGGCGACGAGGTGAAGGTGGTGCCCGGCGTCGCGGGCCTCGCCATCGATGTGGAGGCCGGCGCGCGGGCGCTGGCCACCGCCCTCAAGACCCCCAGTCTGGATGTCTTTCAGCTCCCGGTGAAGCCCCTGCCGCCGACGATCAGTGCCGCCGATCTGCAGCACCTCGAGACCGTCCTGGCCACCTACACCACCCACTTTCGCACCTGGCAGAAAGACCGCACACACAATCTCGAACTGGCCATCAAAAGCCTCAGCCGCGCTGTGCTCATGCCCGGTGATACCCTCTCCTTCAACGATCGCGTCGGCCCGCGCCTGCTGGAGCGCGGCTTCCGCGAGGCGCCGATCTTCGTTGACGGCGAGATCGAGCCCGCGACGGGTGGCGGCGTGTGCCAGGTTGCCAGCACCGTCTACAACGCCGCGCTCCTGGCCAATCTCGATGTCACGGAGCGCCACCACCACTCCCGCCCGGTCACCTATACCCCCTCCGGACGCGATGCTACGGTCTACTGGGGGCAGTGTGACCTCAGGTTCCGCAACACCCTCAAACACCCCATCCTCGTCCTGGGAGCGATCGATGATGACGCGATCATCGTGAGGATCCTGGGGAGCCGCGAGGACAAGTGGGAGGTGGAAATCGTCCGGAGCGGTGTTGCCAGTGTGGCGCATGGCACGCAAGAGGTGCCCGACCCTAACCTGGAGGCGGGCAAACGCGAGGTCGATAAGCCCGGCCGCGACGGTGCCCGCGTCAGTGTCTCCCGCGTGGTCAAGCGGGGGGGCAAGACCGTCAAGCGTGAGGCGCTGCATACCGACACGTACCCGGCGCAGACACGGGTGGTGAGGGTCGGAGCGATGGCACCGGGGAATGTGGAGGACGCGGAGATGGAGGCGCTGGCGGCGGCCGGCCTGCTCCCGCCGGGGCCCGCAACTACCAAGCCCGGGACAACCGCTCAGCCGGGACCGGCCCCCAAGCCCGGGACAACCGCCAAGCCGGGACCGGCCCCCAAGCCCGGGGCAGCCGCCGCCCGGGCCGGCAAGCCTCCTGCGCCGGCCCGTGCCGGACAGTCGGCGAAGCCGGCGCCCGTGGCGAGACCGAAGGCGACGAAGCCGACCCCGCCGGCGAAACGTCGGCCGGCCCGGCCGACGGCCCCCCACCCCCCGGCCCCGTAGGCGCGGCGATACAACGCCGCTGTTCCTCGCACCGTTCCCTGCGACTGTCTGCCTGAGCCAGGGCTGCTCTGCGCTCCCCCCGTCGAGGACCTCCCACACGCGCAGGTCAGGTACTGGTGAGCCCGAGCAGGGCCTTCATCGCAGCGGCCCCCGCAAAGCCGCCCCCTCGATGAGAACGACCCTCAGTCCGACGCCCCGTTGTCGTACGTGTACTTGTACAGGTAGTCGGTCTGACCGGCCTCCCGATACCACTTGGCGTGCCCATCCACATGGACGACATTGCAGCCATCGTTGTGGGCCTGGCGCAGCTCACAGTGGACGGTGGCGGTTGGGTGCACGGTCTCATAGATGGCGTTGCCGCTCTGCGAATCGGCCATCAGCAGACGCTCGGCCGGCCGATCCACCTGGCCGATGGCCATCGGGGTGGCGCTGTAGTAGCCACCGATGCGCCGCGCGTATCCCAAAGTGGTGCTGCGGGTCGACGGGCAGACGCGGATCTGGGTGTTCTTCAGGTACGGCTCGAGGCCGTAGTACCAGTAGGAATTCGAGACCCCCACCCGGCAGTTGAAGATGAACATCTCGTCATAGTCCTGAGCGTAGGCGAGGTGGGCGAGCCCAAGCTGTTTGAGATTGCTCTCGCAGGATGCCTGCCTCGCCTTCTCGCGGGCCCTGGCGAACACCGGGAACAGGATCGCCGCCAGAATCGCGATGATCGCGATCACGACCAGCAGCTCGATCAGTGTGAAGCCACGTCGCAGCATGCTAGACACTCCTCTCTGATGCCCCGGTTCGCCTTTCGACGCCTCCCGGAGGGTTCCTGCAACCGCCGCCCGGCCCGGGACGCGCGGCGCCCGCCGTGGCCTTCTCGGCCGGACCCCTGGCTTCACGCGTGAGGGGGCGCTACGCGAGAGACACCCTCGCCTCCGCGGTCCCGCCCTTTTGCGCGATCGCGGTGATGACGACCTCGCTGCCGGCGGCCCCGCGCACGAACCACTCCAGCTCGCGACTCCCGCACACACCCGCCAGGTGCCCGATCTCCTGCACCGCTCCCCGTGACAGGACCCGGGCGCCCTCGAGGCGCACCCGCACCGGCTCGTTCTGCGTCACCCGCTGCCCCAGCTCCGTGACCTGCGTGGGAAGGTCACCGGTGTTGATCACGGTCGCGGCGACGCGGTAGATGCTCCCCTCCACGGGTGTGGCGGAGACCTTCACAAGCTCGATGCGGGGCCGGCGGCGGGCGTGATCGAGGACGAAGAGCGTGCAGCGCGGCGCGATCGCGGCCATGTCCTCGCTCGCCGGGTTGGCCGGGAAGTGCCGCCGCCAGCCGCCGATCTCCACCGCGCCGAGCTGCGGGTGCTCGAACGGTCGCCAGTCGATGAACGCGCCCTGCTCCGGGTGCTTGTCGTGCCACTGGAGGGCCTGGAGGTTGAAGTCCCGCCGCTGCTTGTCGGTGGCGGCGAAGTACTGCTCGGTGCTGACCCCGGCGGAGTTATAGATGTTGCCCAGCTCGATCTCGAACACGAACAGGCCGAGGTGCCGGTAGCCCCAGTCGTGGAAGTGCCCCATCAGGGCGATCGGCTTGTGATCATCGGGCTTGTACTCGATCACGGCCCGGAGCTTGAAGCCAATCAACTCCTCGCCCCGCATCCCGATCTCCTTCATCTTCGTCAGGTCCGCCCGGCTGATGTCGTCATCGCTGCCGCTGGAGGGCGGGCGCAGCACCGAGTTGCCACCACAGTGGTAGCCGAGGATCCCGAACAGGTTCGGGTGGGCATAGACGAATTCGGCGATGGCATGCATCTCGGGCTGCGAGAAGGGGAAGTCGCCGGCACCGCCTTGCTCGTACTCGGGGTGCCAGTTCGCCCCCCAGTTGCGGTTGAAGTCCGCGGAGCGACCCGCCCCCCCGATGGGTCCGCCGTCCCAGTCGTAGACCAGGCCCTCACTGTAGACGAAGTAGAACGGCCCGGTCAGGTCGTCGGCCTCGCGCGGGATCATCAACCGGCGCTCCTGCGGGTGGCACTTCATGTTCCCGCATGGGTCCTCCTGGCGCATCGAGAGGATCAGGCCGTCGCCGTCCACGTCGGTCTCATACAGGCCGTTCTTGCGGTAGCGCACGGTGTTGCGGCTGCGAATGCTGCCGCCGGTCCGGAGGATGAACTCGGCACCGTCGGGGTTCATCCGTGGGATGATGTAGAACACGATCTCGCGCAAGAGCTCCTGGATCTGCGCATCCCCCTCCGAGCCCTCCAACAGGTGCTTGACGAGGTGCAGGGCGGCAGTGGTGCCCGCAACCTCACCCGCGTGGACATTGGCCTGGACGAGGTAGCCGGGCCGGGTGGCCGGGTCGCCGCCGGGGGCGGTGATGTGGATGCAGCGCAGGGGGCGCCCCTCGGGCGTCTCGCCGATGTCCTCGAGCGTGACGAAGTCGGGGTACGCCGCCCGGGCGGCGGCGAGGAAGCTCGTGGTCTCGTCCCAGTTCAGGTAGTGGTCATAGGCGATGGTGGGCAGCTTGGGCATGGGGCTTTCTCCGGTTCACGGGATGGGCGCATGCAGGTGGCCGTTACGGTTCTGTTTCGCGACGTAGGAGCCGACGACCTCCCGCCGGCGGGCCGGCCCGGGCTCCCCCGGCCTCCCCCCTTGCCAACCATCCGCCAACCCGCCATAATGCCGGCAGGGCCCGGGGAACGGCGGGTACGGCAGGAACGCGGGAACGTAGGAACGTCGGAGCGTAGGAAACGACGGAACGGCAGGAGGGTATGGGGGGCAGGCCTTCCAGCCGGCCATGCCATTGGGGCATTGGCCTGTCGGCATCCCCATGTTGCGAGCCGTTCCCGGGAGCGCGGGCGTCCCGCCCGCCGCCGTTCGCCGTTGCTGTCTGGAGGGCGGGGACTTGTGCCCCGCCGATGTTGCCGTCATCCGTTGCCGTCTGTAGAACCCCTAAGCCCTGTCAAGACCGTTGCCATTGGCCACCTGCCGACGTTGGCGTGCGCCGTGCCGGCCTCACCCCCCGGCCCCCT
>CAZIWQ010000606.1:0-4943 GCA_964542355.1 uncultured Armatimonadia bacterium | reverse complement strand
CGATTGCCATGCATACACTACTGCGGATCACCAGCCTGAACACCTACTACGGGCCTCTGCATGCGCTCAAGTCGGTGTCCCTGCACGTGGACGAGGGCGAGATCGTGGCCCTCCTCGGCGCCAACGGCGCCGGCAAGAGCACGACGCTCAACTCCGTCTGTGGGCTGGTACGGGCCCGCAGCGGGACGATTGAGTATGCCGGTCACACGATCACCCGGGAGCGACCGGAGGCCATCGTCGCCCTCGGCCTGACGCAGGTCCCCGAGGGCCGCCAGATCTTCGGCGACCTGTCCGTGCGCGACAACCTGCTGATGGGGGCCTACCTCCGGCTGCGGGCGGGCCAGCGGCGCGCCGTGCACGCGGACGTCGAGCGGATGGGCACGATGTTCCCGATCCTGCAGGAGCGTCTCCACCAGCGCGCGGGCACGCTCAGCGGCGGCCAGCAGCAGATGCTGGCGATGGCACGGGCCCTGATGTCGCGACCACGGATGCTGCTGCTCGATGAACCCTCGATGGGCCTGGCACCGCTCATCGTCCGGGAGATCCTCGCGACTGTCGCCGCCCTGCGCGAGCAGGAGGGGACCACCGTGCTCCTGGTGGAGCAGAACGCCGCGGCGGCTCTCAAGATCGCCGATCGCGGCTATGTCATGGAGACCGGCCGGGCGGTGCTGGAAGGCTCATCCACCGAGCTGATGCGTGACCGCGAAGTGCGGCGGGCCTATCTTGGAAAGGACTACGAGGAGGTGTGAGCCATGACCGCGGGTGCGATCTGGGACCCGGCGCGCGAGCGCATGCCACGGCAGGAGCTCGAGCAACTGCAGCTCGAGCGCCTGCAGGCCATCATCAGCCGGACCTACCGCAATGTGCAGTTCTACCGGCGCATGTTCGATGCCAATGACCTGGTGCCCGAGGACTTCGGCGACCTGGCCGACCTGAGTAAGCTCCCGTTCACCACGAAGGATGACCTGCGGCGGGCCTATCCCTACTCGATGTTCGCCCTGCCCCTGCGCGAGGTCGTTCGCATCCACTCCTCCTCCGGCACCACCGGCCAGGCGACGGTGGTCGGCTACACCCGCAACGACCTCGACGATTGGACACAGCTCGTGGCCCGCAACCTCGTCGCCGCCGGGGTCACCAAAGACGACGTCGTCCAGGTGTTCTTCGGCTACGGCCTGTTCTCCGGGGGCTTCGGGCTCCACCAGGGCGCCGAGGCCATCGGCGCCTCCGTGATCCCGGTCTCGAGTGCGGATATCGAGAGCCAGGTCAAGGTCATGCAGGACTTCCGGACCACCGTCCTCATCGGCATCCCCTCCTACGCCCTGCAGATCGCGCAGTCGATGGAGGCGATGGGGATCAACCCGCGCTCGCTGTGCCTGCGGGTGGGAGTCTTCGGGGGCGAGCCGTGGTCGGAGGCGACGCGATCCGAGATCGAGCGCCGCCTCGCCATCCGCGCGACGGACATCTACGGCCTGGCCGAGATCGGCGGTCCCGGTGTCTCCGGGGAGTGCGAGGGGCGCTGTGGCCTGCACATCGCCGAGGATCACTTCATCGCCGAGCTGATCCATCCCGAGAGCGGACAGCCGGTCGCGCCGGGTGAGGAGGGGGAGCTCGTCTTCACCACCGTCCACAAAGAGGCGTTCCCGCTACTGCGCTACCGCACCGGTGATCTCACGCGCCTGGACACGGCGCCCTGCGCGTGTGGCCGCACTTTCGCCCGGATGAGCCGCGTTCAGCGTCGCACCGATGACATGCTCATCGTGCGCGGTGAGAACATCTTCCCGCAGGACATCGCCGCGGTGGTCGCCCAGGTGCCGGGCCTCGGCCCGAGCTTCCGGCTCATTGCCGACCGCCACGAAGGCGAGGACACTCTCGAGCTGGAGGTGGAGCTGGCCTCGGTCCTGTCCGGCGACACGATCCGCTCGCTCGAGAGGCTGGAGCAGGAGGTCGTCGATCGCCTGCAGCGCCTGCTGGGCTTCGACGCCACGGTGAAGATCGCCGAGCCGCGGTCGCTCTCGCCCAACGGCGGGAAGACGGCGCTGGTGGTTGACCGCCGCAAGCTGTGAGGCCCCCGCGCCACCGCCCTCATGTGAGGAAGAACCGGTGTCCGCGCGTGCCGGTGAGTGCGGACACGATCACCCAGATCCCGGCGGCGAGGAACTCGCCCACCACCAGACCCATGAAGAGCGGTCGTGCCCGCCGGTACGACCGCCCCGAACCGTAGCGCAGCAGGACTGTCTTCATCAGCCATCCCACGAAGATCGAGAACCAGAGCTGGATCAGCGGCCAGCTTGGCCCCATGGCATACCCTAGCGGGTGCAGTGGCCACCAGGTGAACCTCACCCGGGCGATTGAGAGTGCCACGGTGACGGCGACGCCGATCAGCACGAACACCAGGCTGATCGGGTTGGCGGGGCGCGGGGCGTCGATCCACGACCGCAGCGTGGTGAAGGGTTGCACCGGGCTGGCCAGGCAGAACCAGTTCGAGAGCGTGACCGCGCCGCTGTGGTAGCAGGTAGTGAGTGCCGACACGTAGCTCGCGGCGATCGACAGGACCACTGCCAGGGCGAGCGGCGGCATCAGGCGGCGCGTGTCGAGACGCTGCTCGTGCGCCAGCTTGAAGGCGTCCATCAGGCTCGGCATCAGGAACGTGCGCAGATCGAACATGAATACGCGCTCGGTGAACGAGGCCACTACCAGGCTGCGGGTCGGCACCCAGCGCAGGCCGACGAAGGTCTGGTAGATGTCCGTCGGCCGGAACGGGGCCTGGATGAACAGCAGCCCGCCCTCGGACACCAGCCGCGTGAGCACGAGCGCGGTCACGAAGAACAGCACCACGCTGCTGAGAGCGAACCAGGCCGCCATTCCGGCCTGGGAGCACCACAGCACGAACAGCCCGGTGCCCGCGATGATGCCCCAGATCGCCGCCGTCGCCGAGAGGGGCTCCTCGGCCCCCGATGTCGTCGACCCCGGCGCCCGGCGGCCCCCTAGGGCTTGCGCCACCATCTCTCCGAGCTGATCGCGCACCAGGTAGACCATGTAGCCGAATAGCACGAAGAACGCGCCCAGCATCTGCAGGGCGGCCTCGGCGCGGGTGGGGTAGTTCGGGATCGGCGGCACCTCCACCCCGAGCGCCGCCAGCACGACGGACTCGAGGTTGAACAGGGCGAAGAAGAACCACAGGCTGAACGACAGCTCCGACGACAACAGGTAGCTGAACCCGATGATCGAGAAGTGCACCCAGATCACCAGCATGCCGACCCGATTCCACGGTCGGCCCCAAATGTACTGGTTGAGCCCCCGGTTGAGTGGGATCGCTGGCACCTGCGGGAAGTACGAATGCACCCCATTGAGCGAGTGGATCACAAGCGGCAGGGCTGCGCCGACCCACATCAGCGGGCTGCGGAAGAAGGGTGGCAGCGCCCCCGCGGCGCTGCCCTCCACCATGTCCAGCGGCAACTGCACCAGGGGGAAGATCAGGTGCTCGTTCTCGATCCACTGGCGGCGGAAGATCGAGGCGACACACGCCATGAGCATGAACAGCACCAGTGCCAGGGCCGTCCAGGCGAGCAGGGGCGCTACCCATGCCTCCCACGGAATTCGCTGCCCGGGACGCAGGCCCTCGTAGAAGGCCACGGCCGCGCGCTCATTGGTCGGAGCCAGCCATGCCGGCACGTACTGGAAGAAGGTCGCCTCCCACTTGTTCTCCGGCGAGGCAAAGTAGCGCAGCCCCGCCAGGGTAGGGAAGAGGTACTCCGTGAGGCCGAACGAGGGGATGCCACTGCCGACGAGCATCATGGCATACACCACGATCAGCTCGCCGGCCCGCAGGACATAGCGTTGCGCCGCCGCCCGCAACCCCGAGTTGATCCCCACGATCAGCAGGAACTGGATGACGAAGACACCGATGGGCAGGTGGCAGGCGGCGATCCACGTGCCCTGGAGCTTCAGGTCGCTGTAGGGGATCAGGAACCCCAACGCCGTCACGCATAGCGCCCCGATAGCAACGGCGCGCGGCGTGACTGTCGTGGCAGCCGGTTGGGTGCGTGACATGCTCAGCACCGAGTCGTCGGGGCCGCGTGCCTCCCGAGCGGGCACGCGGCCAGGTCCGTGGTGCGATCCTGGAGACCCGGCCGAAGAGGCCACTTCCGGCCGGGTCCCCAGCGGCGAGATGGCTGTGAGTGGCTTCTGCGGGTCTCTGAGCGCAGCGGCGCGGCCTCAGAACGACTCCTCGGCCGCTCTTCTGGGGCCAGCGACACCTATTCAACGCGGGGCGGGGGGTGCCCTCCCTCCGGCGCGGGACGGGGGGGCGCGGGGGCCATCCTTGTGGGAGCCGTCCTTGAGCGGGGGCCGGGGCTGTGATACGATATGCCTCGCGCAGACGCCCCCTGGCGGCGCGCGCTGGAAGCGCGCCGCCAGGGGGTGCCCAACGGGGTCTGGGGCCGGTGGCCCCAGCGGGGTCTGGGGCGGAGCCCCGGGACGTCTGTGAATCGAACGGGCTTAGGAGGTCCTGCCGTGCACAAATCGTCGCTGGTCTACGGGATCCTGCTGGGAGTCGCCTTCGTCCTGGGGGTGCTGTGGGGGCAGAATGCATGGATGACGTCGGCTTCGGCGCAGCCGCCCCCCGCGCCTCTGGCCGACGTCGCGCCCCGCAACCCCGTGGTGGCTGCCACTGTGCAGGCCTATACGTCGGAGAACGAGGAAGACCCCTTCAACCCTGAGCGCGTGCGCCGCAGCCGCACGACTGTGAACAGCATCGTGCTGGTACGGGCCGATGGGAAGACCGAGGTGCAGAAGGTCGGGGGACGCTGAGCGCCCCGTTCGGCATGAGACAGCGGGTCTCAGGCACGCACAGTTCGCCGCGAAGCGGCGGACCGTGGTGCCGCCGAACGGGGGCGAAGCGAAGAGGAGGGAGGGGAGAGAGTGGCCGCCAACCACGGGCTCAC
>CAZIWQ010000605.1:0-4956 GCA_964542355.1 uncultured Armatimonadia bacterium | reverse complement strand
TTGCCGTGGTAGGAGCGCTCCCCCGAGCGCGACCGCGCGGCGGAAGGCCACCGCAACGGCGTACGGCAACAGCACGAGAGCCGCACAGGATGGGGGGGCCGTATGCCCCGCGCGTGGCGGTCGGTGAGCGGCGTCCCATCGCGGTCAGGGGACCGCTCCTACCACGGCAACGTCAGCGGCGACGACACGGCCACGGCACAGCGAACGGCGGGGTCCCGCAGGGCGGGATCGCGGTCCCAGGGAGCGGCAGGGCGCTGCGCTTCAGCGCGGGTTGGCGTGGTGCCAGTCCATGACCGCCTTCAGCTTCGGCTGGTCTGCCTCCGTCTCGTCATAGAACTGGGCCAGGCCCCAACTTCCCCACCGGCCCCACAGCCCCACTGACGAGAACAGACACATCAAGTCCCCGTCGATGGCCTTCCAGGCGTCAAGGTAGCGGGTGTAGATCTGGCCCATGCGCGGGTGGCGGTTGGCGGCCACGAAGAGCGCGGTCAGGCGGTCATTGCTGGTGGCAGCGCCGATGCCCACCAGATGCTGCCCGGCCTCATAGCACACCAGCTTCAGGCCGAACTTGTCAGCCACCCGCTTGTGCTCCTGCATGGCCTTGATGCTCGCCGGTAGAGCCGTCTGTTCGGTGTAGTCCAACACCTGATCCACGGTCCAGTCTTGCACCTTGTCGGCCCCGACCTGCTTGTCGGTGGACTGCGGTGGAACAAGGAAGCCCATGTAGGGGGCGATCGCGACTGCGTCCGCGTGCTTGGCGGCCTCCCCGGCCGGCAGGATGATGTGCTCCAGCCACCACGCGTTCACCGCCTGCCAGGCGAGGACGCGCACGAGCCGCGAGCGCTCCCCAAATACCTGCTCCCAGATGTCGAACATCTCCACGCTGCGTCGCGAGTAGTACATGCCTCCCCCCTCCCAGGGGCGCTCTGTGGGTCCCAGGCCAAGCTCCTGGCCCTTCTCGCGCGCATAGCGGTTCTGGGGGAAGATGGAGTTCCACACTTCGTTGGAGTACTCGAGGTAGACCTTGAGGTCGGGGTTCAGTTTCTGCATGACGCAGTGCGCGAAGCGCCGCACATAGTCATCATCGGCCCGATGCGGCATACAGAACCACGGGTTGGCCCCCAGGCGGTTGCACAGATCGACCATCACCTCGACGGGCACCCCGCGTTCGGTGTAGTTGCAGTACTGAGGGGTCGGCCGGCTCTCCCAGCGCCCCGGGTCCCCATGGTTCGTCACCATCCAGTCCATGAACCGGATCGTGCTGAAGCCGCGCCAGCGCTTGAGGAAGAGAGGGTGGAAGGGTTCCTGCTGGTAGGTGGCCTCGAAGCCAGGCATGATGACACGGATGTTGCGGACATAGTCAGTGGGGTCCACTGCGCGGATGCGCAGCCAGATCGGGCTGGTGCCGGGCTTGGTCTCGAACACGATGCGTCCGGGCTGCTGCTCCACGAGGCGGCCGAAGCTCCCCCAGAACTCGATCTTGCCTTGCCCCTCGTAGAGGCAGACATACTGGCCCTGGGGGAAGCGTCCTCCCTCGATCGTGCACAAGGGGGTGTCGATCCAGCAGCCCGGCTCGATCGTGGTGGCCCACCCGTTGGCGTCCCGCCGCAGCTCAGGTCCCTTGCCCCAGCCGGCTCCCTCGCGCTGGCTGATCCAGGCGCGGGAGAGGCGGAAGACATCCACGAACGGCAGCTCTGAGTTCCAGTCAGTGGGGCCATTGAGGTTGATGCCGAGGCGGCTGCGCTCCGGCGTGGGCGCGGCGACTTCCTGCCCGCAGGCCCCCGGCACGAACAGCGCGGCCCCCAGGAGCGCAGCTAGTAGCCGGACGCCGGTCAGAAGTCCGCGGTTCATGGTAGTCGGCCTCCCTGTCGCGTCTACCTGCTCGGCCAGCAACGCCATCGTCGCGCTGATCGAGGCGTGAACTAGCCGGCAACCAGATGTGCGGCGCCATCCGGCGGCAGGTGCGCCGGGCCCACAGCCAGCGGCGTCGCGGGCCGCTCAGTCGTCACCGCGTCGGCGCCCGCCAGGTTCTCCACGGCTGTCGCGCTGCCGCCCTCAATGCAGTTGCCGCACATGACGATGCGCGCGGCCCGCGAGCCGATGCGCACGCCGGCGATCGACCTGCCCGGACGCGCTGCGGGGCGAAGGGAGTTCCCCAGGATGTGCACGTCGCGGGTCTCGCCCTGAATGTCGATCTCGGCCTCGCCCTGCGTGCGGCAGTTGTCCGCGACGGAGTTCCCCGCGATCACATTGCGGCTGCCCGCCATGGCAAGGTCGGTGTCGCGGAAGTAAATGCCCGGCTTTGCGTTGTCGTGGATCGCGTTGCCGCGGATCAGGTGATCGGTATCGCGCTCCCCGATGGAGATGCCAACGCCGCCGTTTCCCGCGATCGAGTTGCCCTCGCACAGGGAATACGAGACCCGCAGGCAGTAGAAGATGCCGTCCCCCCCATTGCCGTGGCAGGCGTTGCCGCGCATGGTCGCACCGACCGAGCCGCTCCCGGGGTGCAGGCCCAGCCCGGTGTTGGCCTCGAGGCAGCAACCCTCGATCACCGTGTGCCGGCACTGCTGGAAGCTGATTCCGTCGCCGTTGTAGTCGGCCACCCGCAGGCGGCGGAGTGTGACGGCATGGGCCTGCTGGAGGAAGACCCCGCCCCCACGGCACCCGTTCAGGTACGCATTCGCGTCCTTGTTGCCATCGATGGCGAGACCCTCGACCAGCACATCCTCGAGCTCGTAGCCGTTGATGACCGGGAACAGCGAGGTGACGAGGGCGTTGAGATGGCGCCCGTAGTCGTGGTTGAGCATGCGACTGATGCCGAAGCGGTCGCCGCGCCGCCAGGTGAGGGTGGCGACGGTGTCGTAGAACCCGCCGCTGCGGTCGTCGCAGATATGCACCCCCATGCCGACGCGGAACTTGTCCGGCTCCGCGAGCGAGATGTCGTAGTGGCCGTAGCCGAGGTTGGCGGATAGCGCGGAACTGACGCTCGGCGCCTTGCGCAGGACGGTCTCATTGCCCTCGCCACCGATCCGCACGTGGCTGCGCAGGTGCAGCGCGTCGTGCATCTCATAGGTTCCGGCGAGGATGCGGACCTCGCCGCCGCCGGCGGCGGCCACGCCGTCGACGGCCGCCTGAAGCTCCTGGTTCGTGTGACCGACGATGTCGCCACCGGTCGGGCCGACGGTGATCGAGAAGTCATCTGGCATGATGGACACTCCTTTGTCGGATCAGGTGGCGAGGGCGCGCGGAGGGCCGGACCGCGAGGGCCTCGACCCACAGGGACGGTGCTCCTTCCTGCGGCGCGATTCCTGCTGCACGGAGGTGCGCTATAGTTGTATGATAGTGAGCCCGATATATGGAGGAGCGGCCGGAACGCCGGGCTGAGGCCGCGGCGCTACGCTCAGACGCCCGCGGAAGCCACTCACAGCTATCTCGCCACCGGAGACCCGGACGGACGTGGCCGTTTCGGCCGGGTCTCGCGGTTATCTGTCGTCGGAGGAACCACTCATGCCACGCTTCGCTGTCTCCGCACTGATCGTCTTCACCATCGCGCTCCCGGCCTCGCTGTGCTCGACGCCGGCGCTCGCGGAGACGGAGGCCCGCTACGTCGTGCAGACGCTGTGGGCCAATGGCCGCGAGATCCAGCAGATCATTGTCCCCGGGCGTCCGCCGAAGGGCCATGTGGGCCGCGCCGACACCCCTCCCGTCACAGACGCGCGCGCGGGCGTCGTGCTGCTCACCAACGTCCCCGCCTTCACCTGGTGCTACGGGTGCTCAGCAACCTCGGCCGCGATGGTGATGGGCTACTACGACAACCACGGCTTCCCCGGCATGTACACGGGGCCCACCAACGGTGGCGTGTGCCCGCTGAACAACGAGACCTATTGGGGGCACACGTTCTGGCCGGGCGATGTTCCCGACAATGATGCGACCTGCGGGGAGTGTCCCCTGAGCGCGACCCACATGGGCAAGGACGGGCGCGCGACACGCGGGCATGTCGACGACTACTGGCAGTATTACGGCAGTCCCGGGCCCGACCCGTACGTCGGCCACTGGACCGAGCACACCCCGGGTGAGTGCACCGGCGACTTCATGGGCACGAACCAGTCCAAGTTCGGCGGCATGACGGACGGGGGCACGTCCTTCTACTGGTACTCCGACGGTACTCCGCTCGTGGACTACACGGGGTGTGAGCCCGGCGCCCGGGATGGCTGCCATGGGGTCAAGCTGTTCGTGCAGTCGCGGGGCTATCCTGTGGTCACGAACTTCTCCCAGCGCATCTACGGCTCCAACGGCAATACGAACGGCTTCACCTTCGCCAGCTACCGTGCCGAGATCGATGCGGGGCGCCCGGTCCTGATCCAGGTTGCCGGACACACGATGGTCGGCTGGGGCTACGACACCACGGGTAGCCTCGTCTACCTGCGCAACACCTGGGACAACAGCTATGACACGATGACGTGGGGGGGCTCGTACGAGGGGATGCAGCACTATGGCGTGACTGTCATCCGGCTCAGTGGCACGATCACCTACTCGGTCTCCGGCACGGTGACGTGCGACGGTGCCCCGCTGGCCGGGGTGACCATCACGGCGACGCCCGGCGGGGGGTCGACCACGACCGGCGCCGATGGGAGCTATACGCTCGCCGGCCTTGCCGGCGGGAGCTATACGGTCACTCCGACGCTGGCGGGCTACAGCTTCACACCGACCTCACAGAGCGTAGCGGTCGGACCAGACCAGACGGGAGTGGACTTCGCTGCCACGACGGCCGGCTTCAGTGTCGCGGGCCGCGTTACCGCAGGCGGTGTGGGCCTCGCGGGCGTCACGGTCACTCCCACTCCTGCGGGCACGCCGACCACGACCGCTGCCAACGGCAGCTACACCCTCACGGGGCTGGCCGCCGGAACGTACACGGTCACCCCGAGCCTGTCCGGGTACGCCTTCACGCCGACCGCG
>CAZIWQ010000604.1:2307-4960 GCA_964542355.1 uncultured Armatimonadia bacterium | reverse complement strand
CGGGCGACACCCCGCCCCTTCCCCGCCGTCATCCTGTTCATCCTGTTCCTCCTGTTCCTCGCCGCCGCCCTGTCGCTGGCCGTCTCCCGTGCTCCCGCCGCTCCGCTCTCCGGGCGAACCGATCTCTCCCCCCCGGCGTCAACAGGAAGGGGCCGCCGTCGTACTACTCGGCGAACGTCAGTGTGCGCCCTGCGACCCGACCGGACATCAACGTTTCCGGCGGGCTACGTGTGCGTGCCAGGGGGCCGGGAGGTGCGGCGGCGGAGGGCAGCGAAGCTACAGGCAGCTTAAGTACCGTTGGGGTGATTCCTGTGTCGGTTCTCGATCTGCGCACGTCCGCCTGCGGTCGGCTCGTGCTCGCGTGTGTGATTGGCCTGCTGGGCGGGCGGGGCGAGGCGGCGGCGCACGAGGGGAGCCGTGATGCCGCGCGGCCCGCCGCGGCCGAGGTGCCCGGTGTTACGACCGTCCGCGCTCTCCCGCCGTCAGCGGCGGGGGCGACGCTGGCGGCCGCGAGTGTCGCGGCGCCCGCCCCAGCGGTGACCGGACCGGCGACGACCCGGTCAATCGTGCTCGATGGCGCGACCGTGCCGGCCGCGAGGGGGACACTCGCCACGGGGGCCGCCACGCCGGCCGCACCGACCCGGTCGATCGTCATCGACGGTTCGGTGCCGTATCCGGCCGTGCCGGATCGGGTCGTGCCGGTTGCCACGGGGACGCCGGCGCAAGCGGCGACATCGGCACCGAGCGCGGCTGTCACGCCGCCCTCCGCAACCGACTGGCACAAGCCGCTGACACTGGCCGATGCCGTGGCGGTTGCGTTGAGCTCCAGCCCGCGGGTATCAGTGGCCAACCTGGGGGTAACGAGCGCGGCGGCGTCGGCGACCCAGGTGCGCGCCGGGGAGTTGCCGAGCCTGCAGCTCACGGGCGATTGGCAGCGCGGGCGGTCGAGCGGCGGCAGCGTGGGGACCGGGACGTCGGCGGGGGGCCGCACGACCGACACCTACCAGGCACAGGTTCTGCTGTCGCAGACCTTCTACCAGACCGGGCTGCATGAGCAGGTGGCGGCGGCGCGCAGTGCGGTCGCGGCCTCGCGCTCCGGCCTCGATGACACTCGGCGGCAGTTGGCGCTGGAGGTGGCCCAGGGCTACTTCGCGGCGCTGGCGGACCGGGTCCTGGTCGAGGTGGCCCGGCATGCCGTCGCCACCTCGACGGAGCACCTGGCGGCCGCGAATGCGCGCATCCGGGCCGGCACCACCGCGGAGGCGGACCGCTACCCCTTCGAGGTCGAGCTCGCCCAGGCGCAAGTGCAGCTTATCGCCGCCGAGAACAACGCCAAGGTGGCGCTGACCGATCTGAAGCTCTTGATGGGCCTGCCGATCCAGGCCGAGCTGAGCCTGGCGGACGAGCTGGGGCGCCCGGCGCTCCGTGGCGCCCTCGATGCACTCGTGCGGCAGGCCTATGCCGCTCGCCCCGACGTACTGCAGCAGCAAGCCCGGGTGGTTGCCGCGCGGCTGTCGTTGCGCGCCGCCCAGATGGCGCGCGGGCCGGTAGTGAACGCCACCGGGGAGGTGGGCTACGGGGACTACGACGGCGACACGAGCTCGATGTGGCAAGTCAGGGCCGGCGTTTCGCCCCCGATCTTCGACGGCAACCTCACGCGCGCCGGGGCCGACAAGGCGCGGGCCGAGCTGGCGACGCAGGAGGAGAACCTGCGCGCCACCCGTCTCAGTGTCGGCGCCGATGTCGAGCGCAGCTACCTCAGCGCGGTGGAGGCGAATGCCCGCATCGATGCCGCGGTGAACGCCCTCGGGTCGGCGCGCGTGAGCCTTGGCGCGGCCCAGGGCAAGTACCTCGCCGGCGTGGGGACCGTCGTCGAGGTCACGGATGCCGAGCTGAAGCTGCGGCAAGCCGAGTCGGAGCACGTGCAGGCACTCTACGACTATAACACCTCGCTGGCGGCGCTGAAGGCCGCTGTCGGGGGCTCGCCGGTCGCTGCGCTGAACTGAGCGCCGGCCGCCACGCGGCTGTGCGCCACAGGGGGAACACCGCCAGCATGATGACCGCCCAACGCGGACCTGGCCCGATCCAGCGGTTGCGCCGCTCCCGCTGGCTGAAGCTCGGGGTTGCCCTGATCGCGATCGCCGCGATCGCGGTCGTCGTCGTGGGCCGGATGCAGCAGGCCAAACGCGCCAAGCAGTCTGAGGTGAAGACCGCCCCGGTGACGCGAGGCAATATCGTGCAGTCGATCGCCAGCACGGGCGTGGTGGCTGCCGAGACGGGGGCGCAGGTCAAGATCGGGTCGCAGATCAGTGGTCGCATCAAGAAGCTGTACGTGGATCTCGGCGGGCAGGTGGAGGCCAACCAGGTGATCGCCGAGATCGATGCGCCCGACCTCGCCGCCAACCTCGCGGGCGCCGAGCGCAACGCGGCGCAGGCGGCCGCCAAGTACCAGCAGCAACTGCAGGGCGTCGCGATGCAGCACACGCAGCTTAGCAGTGCCTTCGAGCAGGCGGCGCAGAATTCGCAGAAGTCGCAGTCCGACAGTGTGCGGCTGCAGGCCGGGGTTGAGGGTGCGATCGCGCGGCTCAGCAGCGCCCGGGCCGGCTATGTCGGTGCCGTCGAATGCCGCGTGGGCCAGGTTGAACCCGGTGTC
>CAZIWQ010000604.1:0-2297 GCA_964542355.1 uncultured Armatimonadia bacterium | reverse complement strand
GGTGCGCTCGGCACGCGCCGCCGTTCCGCTTCAGGCCAGCCAGACCAGCGCGGAGCTGCGCAAGGCGAAGGCGGCGCTCGATTCCGCGCTGGCCAGCCTCACCCAGGTCGAGCGCAGCGCCGACCTCGAGATCGGCGCCTCGGAAGCCGCGCTCAAGCAGGCCCGCTCCAACGCTCAGCTCGCCGCCGTCAACCTCAAGCGCCAGCAGCAACTGCAGGCGCAGGGGTACGTCGCGGCGGCGGAGGTCGACAGCGCGCGCACCCAGGCCGAGGTGACCAGCGGGCAGGTCGAGGCCGCCGAGTCGAACCTGCGGCTGACCCGCGAGAAGGTTGCCGCGTCCGTCCCCGCCGCCCGCGACCAGGTCGAGCAGGCCCGCGCCTCGCTCGCCGCCGCCCAGGCCGGCACCTTCCAGGACACGATGCGCAGCGAAGACCTGCGCAGCGCCGAATCCTCCCTTGAGAACGCCCGCTCGGCTGTGACGGAGGCCCAGGAGTCGGTCCGCAGTGCCCAGGCCGACGTGCACGCCTCGCGCGCCCAGGTCAGCGCCTCCATCAACGACATGCGCAGCGCGCAGGCGGCCCAGCGGACAGCACTCGCGAACATGACGCAGGATCGGCTCAAGCAGCAGGATATCAAGGCGGCCTACGAGGCGATGCGCCAGTCCCAGGCCCAGGTCGACTATCAACGGGCGCAGTTCGCCAAGAGCTACATCCGCAGCCCGTTCGCCGGCACCGTCGTCACCCTCGCGCAGCAGGAAGGGGAGACCGTCGCCGCCGGCCTCTCCGCCCCCACACTCATGGAGGTCGTCGCCCTGGATCGGCTCGAAGTGAGCGCCTACGTCGATGAGACCGATATCGGGCAAGTCAAGGTCGGCCAGCCGGCCAAGGTCAGTGTCGACGCCTATCCCGAGCGGGAGTTCGACGGCAAGGTCACCAACATCGCCTCCTCGGCCACCACTCAGAATAACGTGATCACCTACCTGGTGACCATCAAGTTCGACAAGTATCCGACCGGCCGCCTGAAGCCCCAGATGACCGCCAATGTCCAGATTGAGATCAGCCGGAAGGAGAACCTCCTGCTGGTGCCCAACGAGGCCGTGAAGCGCAAGAAGGGTACCACCCAGGTTGTCGTGCTCACGGGCGAGAAGGGCGAGGTTCGCGACATCCAGGCCGGCCTGTCGGATGACGCGATGACCGAGATCGTGTCCGGGCTGCGGGAGGGCGAGAAGGTCGTCCTGGCGGGGTTCGACAAGCTGGGCATCGAGGGCTTTAGCAGCGCCGCGGAGGTCCCCGGCTTCATGCGGCGGTCACCCCTCGGCATGGGCGGCGGCGCGACCAAGGGCCCCAAGGGCGGCAGGGGCAAATGAGCCTGATCGAGGTGCGGGGCGTCACGAAGGTCTACGCCCTCGGTGAGGTTGATGTCCACGCCCTGCGCGGGGTGGACTTCACGGTCGAGGTCGGTGAATTCGTCGCCATCATCGGCCCCTCCGGGTCCGGCAAGAGCACCATGATGCACATCCTGGGCTGCCTCGATGTGCCGACCACGGGGTCCTACGTGCTCGACGGTGTCGAGGTCGCGCTGCTCGCGGACTCCGAGCTGGCCCGGCTCCGCAACGCCAAGCTCGGCTTCGTGTTCCAGCAGTTCAACCTGCTGTCGCGGACGACGGCACTGCACAACGTGGAGCTGCCTCTGTTGTACAACGGCCACCCCGACCGCGAGGGGCGGGCCCGCCTCGCACTGGAGCGGGTCTGGCTCGGCGACCGGCTCTATCACCTCCCCAACCAGCTCTCCGGCGGACAGCAGCAGCGCGTCGCCATCGCCCGCGCCCTCGTCAATGACCCGGCGATCATCTTTGCCGACGAGCCCACCGGCAGCCTCGCCAGCCTGCAGAGCGAGGAGATCATGGCCCTGTTCCAGGAGCTCAACGACAGCGGCATCACGCTGGTGATGGTCACCCACGAGCCCGATATCGCCCGCCACGCCCGCCGCCTCGTGCGGTTCCGCGACGGGCACATCGTGGCCGATGAGCCGGTCCGGGATCGCCTGCAGGCCACCGAAGTTCTCCGGGAGATGCCGGCGGAGCATATCTGACGGCATCCTCCGACAGCTCGGCGATCACACGTCAGTCGAACGAGACGGGAGGGGCCGGATCCCGCAGAGCGGGAGCCGCGTCGTGTCCGGTCGCCGCGTAGGTCGAGCGTCTCGCGCGACAGGATCCGCCGACCGGGACGACGCCGCTGCCTTTTGGCCAGCCCGTCGGCGACCGCACGAACTCGGCCTCTGGGCCGATGTCATCC
>CAZIWQ010000603.1:4690-4961 GCA_964542355.1 uncultured Armatimonadia bacterium | reverse complement strand
CGTTCCCGTGTGTGCTGCGGGAGGGTTCGCTCGCCGCGGAGTTGTATGGGTGTCGCGAGGTGTCGGAGCGCCACCGCCATCGCCTGGAGGTCAGCAACTCCTATCGCGAGCCCCTTGCCGCCCACGGGATGGTGTTCTCGGGCACCTCGCCCGAGGGCGACCTGGTGGAGATGATCGAGCTGCCGGACCACCCCTTCTTCATCGCATCACAGTTCCACCCGGAGTTCCAGTCGCGGCCGACGCGCGCGCATCCCCTGTGCCGGGGCCTGGT
>CAZIWQ010000603.1:1004-4680 GCA_964542355.1 uncultured Armatimonadia bacterium | reverse complement strand
GGTCGCCGCGGCGCTGCGGCACAAGCGAGGCTAGCCGAGCGAGCCGAGACGCCGGTCTGAGGCCGCGCCGGTACGCTCAGAGGCCCGCAGACGGCACTCACAGCCGTTACATCCACGTCTGCATCCCACGGCAGAGAACCTGCTGGCAGCAGCGCGGGCGAGCCATCCGCTCGCCGACGGACGGGCTGCTGACAGCCATTGGAGACTATCTGTGTCCTTGCTGGATCAACTCAATCCCGAGCAGCGGGCCGCGGCCGAAGCCATCGAGGGCCCGGTGCTCATCATCGCGGGGGCCGGCAGCGGGAAAACCCGCACACTGACCTACCGCATCGCCCACATGGTGTGCGAGCGCGGCATTGTCCCCCACACGATCCTCGCGGTCACCTTCACCAACAAGGCCGCGAACGAGATGAAGGAGCGCATCCAGGCCCTGGTGGGCAAGGACGCGCGCGGGCTGTGGGCGGGCACCTTCCACTCGGTGTGCGCTCGCATCCTGCGCGCTCACGGCGCGGCAATCGGGATCGCCGACAACTATGTGATCTACGATGAGGGCGATCAGCGCGCGCTCCTCAAGCAGGCGCTCTCGCTGCTGGACATCGACTCCCAGATCTACAAGCCGGCCGACATGGGCTACGCCATCAGCGCCGCCAAGAACGAGCTCATCGGGGTCCAGCAGTTCCGCCGCGGCCGCCGCGGGCACCAGGACGATACCGTGCAGCGCGTCTACGCAGTCTACCAACGCAAGCTGCGCGAGAACAACGCGCTGGACTTCGACGACCTCCTGATGCGGACCGTGGAGCTGTTCCGCGACCATCCGGAGGTCCTCGCTGAGTACCAGGAACGGTTCCACCACATTCTGGTGGACGAGTACCAGGACATCAACCACGCCCAGCACCAGTTGATCAAGCTGCTGGCTCAGAAACGCCGAAATGTGTGCGTGGTTGGTGATGATGACCAGAGCATCTACGGCTGGCGTGGCGCGAACATCGGCCTGATCCTCGCGTATGAGGACGACTACCCCGAGGCCCGCATCTTCAAGCTCGAGCAGAACTACCGCTCGACCCAGAAGATCCTGGAGTGCGCCCACGCGGTCATCTCCCAGAATGCGGGACGCCGCGACAAGAAGCTATGGACCGACAATCAGCCGGGCCAGAACCTCGTCGTCTACCCGGCCCTGAGCGCGGAGGAGGAGGCCGAGTGGGTCGCCGACACCATCCAGACCCAGGTCGCCGGCGGCCGTAGTCGCTTCGGCGACTACGCGATCCTGTACCGCGCCAACGCGATGTCGCGCGTGTTCGAGGAGCAGCTCATGCACCTCAAGGTGCCCTACGAGCTGGTCGGGGGCATCCGGTTCTACGAACGGGCCGTCATCAAGGACTTCATCGCCTATCTCAAGGCCGTCTTCAACCCTGCGGACGGAGTGTCGCTGCGACGGATCATCAATGTCCCCGCCCGCGGCATCGGTGACAAGACGGTCGGGGTCATCGACCGCGAGGCCGAAACGCGTGGCTGCTCGATGTACGAGGCGCTCCCCCAGGTACTTGAGTCCGAAGAGCTCGGGACGCGGGCCCGCCATGCCATCGCCGGGTTCTACGACCTGATGGAGAAGCTGCACCGTAAGGCCGCGACGCTGTCATTGACCGAGTTCTGCCGCGCCGTGGCCGAGGACAGCGGCTACCTCACAGCCCTCAAAGGCTCCGGCGCCGCCGATGACGCCACCAAAGCCGAAAACCTCGAGGAGTTCGTATCCATGGCGCAGCGGTTCGCCGAGCGCGAACCGGGTGCCGATCTCGCCCGCTTCCTCGAGCATGTCGCCCTGATCTCCGACCTCGACCAGGCCGCGGAGCTGGGATCCCGCGTCGCCCTCATGACCATGCATTCCGCCAAGGGCCTCGAGTTCCCCGTCGTGTTCATGGTCGGGCTCGAGGAGGGGATCTTCCCCCACCAGCGCTCGATGGCCGACGCCCAGCAGCTCGAGGAGGAGCGGCGCCTGTGCTATGTGGCGATGACGCGCGCGCGCCACATGCTGTTCCTCAGTCACGCCGCCCGGCGTGTCATCTACGGGACTCCGCAGATGATGGTCAAGTCGCGCTTCCTGAAAGACTTGCCGCCGCAGCTTGTCGACTGGTACCTGGAAGGGACGCGCAACACCAGCCCGCGTCTGCCCGGCGCCGATGGTGAGGCGGAGCTGGTGGTCGCCGGCCGGCGGATCGACCTGACCAAGATCATGTCGCGCGTGAGCCAGAACGGGGCGACGGCGCGCGCCCGCAACGAGGCCGCCGTGACGCCGGAGGTTCCCGCCGCACCACCTGCGCCCGCACCGACTCGACCGGCGGGCGGCCAGCGGCGCACAACCCGCGGGAAGGCCCCCGCACCCATCGAGGGCATTCCGTTCCGCTCCGGGGATAAGGTCAAGCACGCGAAGTACGGCTCCGGGATTGTGGTCCAGGTGACCGGCGAAGGCGCCGACGTTCAGTTGACGGTGGCCTTCCCACAGAAGGGCGTCAAGCAGTTGCTGGCGGCCTACGCACACCTGGAGCGGCTGTAGGGCGAGGCCCCGCCGCCGTTGTCCGTTGCCGTTGCCGTCCGCCGAATGCCCGATGACACTCCGTTTCCCGGTCGTCATCCTGTCCGCCGCTTCCGTTATCCTGTCCATCCTGTTCCCCGCCGTCGGCCCGAACGCAGGAGGGTCGCAGTGCCGGTTAGCGAGACGACCAGACGACCACTGCCTCCCGGTGCTGCCATGTCCGGCCCGGCCCGCGGCGTCACGCCGCGGGCCCTCGTGCTCGCCGGCGTGCTGCTGCCCCTGAATGCCTACTGGATTACCCAGATGGAGGTCGTCCGGTACGAGGGCCACCCCACCACTGTCTCGCTGTTCTACAATGCCGTCTTCGCGCTGTTCATGCTGGTGCTCGCCAATGCCGCGCTGCGCCGGCTCGTACCGCGCCTCGTGTTCCACCGCAACGAGCTGCTCGTCATCTACTCGATGCTGTGCGTGGGCTCGGCGCTGTGCGGGCACGACCTGGCACAAGTCGTGGCGCCCCAGGCCGTGATGCCGTTCTGGCTGGCAACGCCGGAGAACAAATGGGAGGAGCTGTTCTTCCAGTACCTCCCCAAGCACCTCACGATCAGCGATCCGGCGATCTACGAGCCCGCCTTTGCCGGCGGCACGTCGCTGTACACGAAGGCGCGGCTGCTGGCGTGGGCCGGCCCCGCCGGTAACTGGGCCACCTTCCTCGCCGTCATCACCACGATGATGCTGGCGATGAACTCGCTCCTGCGCAAGCGCTGGATGCAGCGGGAGAAGCTGACGTATCCCGTCACCCACATGCCGCTGGACCTGACACGGCCGGGGGCTCCGCTGTTGCGCAACAAGCTGATGTGGATCGGCTTCGCACTGGCCGCCTCCGTGGACATCATGAACGGGCTGCACGAGCTGTATCCCCTGGTGCCGCTCATCAAGGTGCGCGTCGTCCACTACGATGCCTACATGAGCACCCTGTTCCGGGGCTACCCCTGGGGCGCCCTCGGCGGCACGCGCATCTCGTTCTACCCCTTCGCGATCGGGTTGGGCCTGTTGTTGCCGCTGGACCTTGCCTTCTCCTGCTGGTTCTTCTACCTGTTCTGGAAGGGGCAGTCTCTGCTTTCCGCGCTGATGGGGCTGAACCGTCTCCCG
>CAZIWQ010000603.1:0-994 GCA_964542355.1 uncultured Armatimonadia bacterium | reverse complement strand
GCGGCGTACCTGGGCCTGTGTGCGTTTGCGCTGTGGATGGCGCGCGACCACCTCCGGGCCATCTGGCGCGGGGTCATCGGTCGCGAGGGGTCCGACGACGGCGGAGAGCCCATGCCCTACTCGCTGGCGGTGGGTGTGCTGGGGTTGGGGGCCGGCTTCCTGGCCATCTTCGCGGCCCGCATGGGGATGTGGCTGTGGGTCGCGCTGCTCTTGTTTGGGATCTACTTCGCGCTCTCGCTTGCCGTGACACGCATCCGGGCCGAGCTGGGACCGCCCGCCCACGACCTCCACAACGGGGGCCCCGACCTGATCCTGACGAACGTCCTCGGCACCGCGGGAGTGCTCAGCCCCAAACAGCTCACGGCGTTGGAGATGTGCTTCTGGTTCAACCGGGCCTACCGTGCGCACCCCATGCCGATCCAGCTTGAGGCGTTCAAGATCGCCGAGGTCTCCGGCATCCCGCAGTCGAGCATGGCGGTGGCACTCACTGTCGCCGCGGTGATCGGCGCCTATTCGGCGCTGTGGGCGCAGGTGCACAACTTCTACGTCTACGGCATGGCGGCGAAGATGAGCTTTGCAGTCCAGACCTTCGGCCGCGAGCCCTACCAGCGTCTCAGCTCCTGGCTGCTCAACCCGTTCCCGACCCACTGGCCGCAACTGGGGGCCTATGGTGTCGGGTTCGTGCTCACACTCGTCCTCATGCTCTTGCGGGTGAATTTCATCTGGTGGCCGTTCCACCCCGTGGGGTATGCTATCTCCAGCAGTTGGTCGATGAACTGCCTGTGGCTACCGATCTTCATCGCCTGGCTCGCCAAGCTGGTGATGTTGCGCTACGGCGGGTACAAGGTGTTCCAGGCGGCGATTCCGCTGGCGCTGGGGTTGGTGTTAGGGGAGTTCATCATCGGCAGCCTGTGGTGCCTGCTCGGGATCGCACTGCAGATCAGCACCTATGCGTTCTGGGTCTAGAGACCCGGCCGAGAAGGCCACTTCCGGC
>CAZIWQ010000602.1:0-4976 GCA_964542355.1 uncultured Armatimonadia bacterium | reverse complement strand
GGACGGAGAGGGGGCCGGGGGGTGAGGCCGGTACGGCGCACGCCAACGGCGGCAGGTGACCAATGACAGCGGTCTTGACGAGGCTTGAGGGTTCAGCAGAACGGCAACACCGGCGGCGCACAGGTCGCCGCCCTACAGACGCAAACACCGGCCGGGTCCAGCCCTGCGCGACGGCCGCCTTCCGGGCTACGACGGCCCCGCCCATGGCCTCTGCACCGTCCGTTCCGCACGACAGGGCACACGCAGGGATTCGCGCGCGCCGTGGCCTAGTCGCGGTCCTCGCCCGGCTCACCCGCGTGCTCCAGGTCCCCGTCCTCCGCGAGTGTCGGCTCGATCTCCATCGCCTCGATGTCGGGCGCGTAGTCGGGGAAGAGCCGCTCGAGGTCCCACCGGTTGATCCATGACCTGACGCACGTGCGCATGCGCGTCGTCGTCAGGACCGGCTCATGGAACAGGGCAGGCGACGGGCTCCACCCATAGGCCCGGGCATGCACCTGGCGCAGCTTCTCCCCCACCTCGTCGATCCGGGCCCGGTCGGGAGGGGTGAGCGGGACGGCATCCCGGATCCGGTGCATGCCCTCCTCGGCCCGGATCGCGAGTACGCGGTCGCTGTCGCTGGTGCGTGCCAGGAGCCGCTCCGGAACCTGATCGTCCTTCCCGATGTACGCGAGGATGTCGGTGGCCGCGAAGACCGCGACGAGGCCCGGCGTGGCTTCCCCCTCCACGGCTCCCGCCCAGCGGGCAAACTCCGCGTATGACCTGGCGCGCTGGAGCCAGGAGTAGCGGCTGATCAGCTCCACCTCGTCGAACAGAAGGAGCCACCCGGAGTACCCCGCGGCGCGCATCAGTTGGGCCGCGAAGCGCAGGCGCTGCGATGCCAGGTCCTTCTGCACGATATGCACCACCGAGTACGGGAAGTCGAGGTTCCCGCCGGTCTGCTTGAGGAACTTGCGGAGCTCGGAGACACCCAGCTTCTGTCCCGACCAGAACGAGATCATCCGGTCACGGACCTCGGTCTCCGCGGAGCTCGTGTTCCGGTGGACCACCAGGCTGGCGCCAAAGTAGGCCGCGAACTCGCTCGTGTCAGACGTCACGCGCCGGTAGAACTCAGCATACCCGGGTCGGTCCTCCATGGTCTCAGCGATCTCACGCAGCGCGCTCCCCTGCTTGTCGGGCACGACGGCCGCATCGATGGCCGCCCGGTAGAGCTTCGTCGGGTCGTACAGCGGGGTCTCCTTGCTGATCACGATCTTGCTCGAGACGAAGTTGTGCTCGAGAGCCAGATGGTGGAGGTGCTCCAAGAGGTGCGACTTCCCCGTGCCAAAGCCCCCGGAGATCACGAGACCAGGCACTTGCTTCCCCTGGGCTGCCAGCACCTTGGACTCTTCGAGCTGGCGCTCGAACCGCTCCTGGATGTGCGGCTGGGAGCAGCCCAGGACGCGAACCGCATCGCGATTGGGTACGCCGGCCCGCAGTGCCTCGATGGCCCTGCGATACGAGAGGTCGTTTCCGGTCACGCGAGGTCCCTCCCCGTGCTGAGGCAAAGCGGCCATGCTCTGTCGGAGATCCTGACCAGCGACGATAGCGGATTGGCGAGCCGCCGGTCATGGACTTCATCACTGATGCGCAGGTTCAGCGCGTCGTAGGCCGGCAGTCCGCGACGTTCATTGCCCAGGAAATCGGGGCTGGCCAGCACGGCGATGAGGCAGCCCTCCATGTCGTCGGTTCCGTCAATGAGCTGCCGCAGCACCTCATAGGCGTCCAGCGTCGCGGGACGGCTGTAGTAGAGGCTCCCGTCGGGCTCAGGGGGGCGCTTCTCCACGACGTAGCGCGAGATATCCACTGCGAGCACGAGGCCGCTCTTCCCGGCCGCGCGGAGCCAGTGCAGCAGCGAGAGCAGCATGTGCCGTGCGTTGTGGCGGCCGATCTTCTGGAAGATCAGTGCCGCCTTGAGCGCCGAGATCAGCCGCAGCTCGCCATGGAGCCACTGCTCGATCACATCCTGGCTGGGCGGCTCATCGGGGTACAGCTCGCCCATGCACATGCGGATCATGGCGAACCGGAACTCCTGACACATGCGGGAGTCCCGCCACAGGCTGCGCTCAAGCCAGCGGCTGATCTCCTGGCGCAGCAGCAGCGGCTCGCGCTCATTGAGGCGAGCAACCGTCGCCAGGCTGAACTCGCACGGCTCCGGTGGCAGGGCAAGCCGGTTGTCCTCCAGGAGCTCACCGACAAACGAGTGTGCCAGCGCCTTCCAGGGGACCTGGGCGGCGATGGCCCCGAAGACCTTGTCGATCAGATGCACCTTGGTCGCGGCCGCGTCCACGGAAGCGAAGACGAACCCCTCCGTCGCGGCAAGTGACGCCAGGCCGCTGTGCACAGCGACACGGCTGTCCTCCTCGACAGGGACGATGAACTTCACGACCGCCCCGCCCTCCCGCACGAAGCTTGTCAGGTATTCTCGGTGCACCGTGTTGAGCCAATCATCCGGTCTCACACAGCGCTGCGCTTCGCCGTCCACGTGCATCCCTCCAATGCGGGGAAGCTCTCTCATTCGGGCCTGAAGGAGATCCCGTAGTAGCGTTTCTGCTCGCCAGTCTCCGTGATGACGCTGACGGAGCTGCGTGTCTGGCCCTTGTCCAGGTGCAGGTCGGCCGCGACCCCGCTGCTGGTCCTGGTCACCCCGCTCCGGTCAAGCAGATAGATGTCCCGGGCGAACTCCGCCCGACCATACTCCCGCGACTGGCCGGGCAGCAGCGTCAGCAGCGCGTACAGGTCGAGGAGCTTGACGACTTCGCCCTTGCGGGCGAGACCTCCCGGGCCCAGCTTCGCCAGATAGGCCTTGTACAGGCACTCCAGGAAGGCTTCCGGCTTGAAGCGCGGGGGGCGGCCCTGGTTCTGCTTGAGGTGGGCGATGAGTAGGCTGGGGCGCAGCCTGCGCTCGCGCGTCTTGTCGACCATGACGCTCCGCTCGCCCGCGAGAACGCGGATGAGCGACGGGTAGCAGTAGAGCCGGTCATCCTGCTCGAAGACGGGCACCCCGGCTTCCGTGGCGACCGCGATGAGCTCCCTGGCGAATCCTCCGCCTGCCAGGTGTTCGTCCACGTCGAAGGACCAACTGTCCTTGGCCTCCGCGAACTGCTGGTCGAGCGCCTGGATTGCCTGCGCCGCCGCGGCCACCGTCGCGGCCAGCTTCCGCACGTCGCCTTCCTGGACTGCCTTTCGCCACGCCTTGATGGAGCGCACAGCCCCGCCGGCGGTGCGCAGTGTCTCCTCGACGCCTTGCTCGAGGGCGGCCAGTGCCCCCTCGAGTGGCGCAGTGTTGTCGTGTGTCATGTGTCGTTTCCTCCGAGCGATCCCGGGAATCCGGGGGCCACGGCGCAGGAAGGCCTCGTGGCCGGGGTTGCCACAACAGATCGGTGTCGCTTCTGGGTAGCTTCGTCGCCGGCGCCGCGAGCGCCTTCCCTTGAGGGGATGGAGCGACGGTGACGTCCGTACCTACCCGGGGAGGCTACCCGTCTACCGCCGGTAGCCGGATGTCATAGCGGAAGCTCTGCGGGGGGCAGCCGCACGTCGGCGAGCGTCCGACATCGCCCGGACAGGCCGTCAGGTATAGCACGATGTCCTGCGTCTCACGGTCCTCGACCCAGCGGAAGTTGGAGAAGCGGATGTTGGGTGGCTGCTCCCCCGTACGGGTCTCGATGGGCGTGACCGTTGACTTGCGGATGCACATCCGCGCGACATCCAGCTCGGCGATCTGTAGCGTGTTACGGGGGTCGCAGTTGCTGCCGGGGGCGGAGTTGAGGTTGGTGATGAGGTAGTAGCGGCCGTTCTTCTCCGAGCGCAGCACATTGCCCAGGCACGCGGGTGAATAGGGGTAGCTGCCGTCATCGTAGAGCAGCGGCTCACCCTCCGACCAGGTGCGCCCGCTGTCGCCGGACAGCGAGAAGTGCTTCAGGCCGGGCAGGGCCGTCTTGGAGTCACTCATCACCCGCGCCCGAATGACCATGAACAACCGTCCGTCGGGCAGCACCACGATCGAGGGCTCGTCGGCGCCGTCGACTGAGTACTTGCGGGGGAGCGTCATCGGGGTGCCGCCGTCCCAGTCGACCCCGCTGCCATCCGCGCGCCACTTGCCCAGAAAGCACCCGTTGACGGAGGTCGTCCAACCGTCCTGTGGCGACCGGATCGAGTCGTTCTCGTGGAGCCGGTATCCCCAGTACGGCATCAGGATCGTGCCATCGCCGAGCTTGAGGATGTGGGTCCCCTCGACCGCCAGCGAGTTCTTCCCGTACCAGACCCCTGCGGCCCAGTGCACGGCGTCGTAGCCGGCGCCCGCCTGGATGAGCTGCTGCCGGGCCCCCCACGTCTTGCCCTCATCTTTGGACACCTGGGTGTACAGGCGGCGCGTGGCGATGACGGGCGACTTGTCATCCCATGGGGGGACGCCACGCAGGCTCTCGCACTCCATGAACACGCGCAGCATCCAGCCGGTGTTCGGGTCGAGGAAGAACACCGGCGTGTCCCGTTCGAGGTAGCGGTCGCCCTCGATGGGCGCCGAGCCCTGCCAGGTCTCCGTGGTTGTCCACGTCTTGCCATTGTCCTCCGACCGCCGGATCAGGCAGCCCTGGGGAGTGCCGATGCACTTGATGAGGGCGTTGTGCGCGATCGAGGCATAGCTGATGTCGGTGACCTGCGCCTGCTGCGCCGGAGAGGCGACATCGAAGTGGACGGATCGGCTCACCGCGATGGGCGCCGCAGCATCGCTGCGGGTTGTGAGGGCGCACAGGATGAGGCAACCGAGGACGACGAGGGGGCCGAGTGGCGCGTGCATGGGACCTGCCTCCGTGGTGGTGCCCCGTCAAGTATGAAGCCGTGTGTCTCGCCCATCGCGCGGGTCGGGCGGTGCAGGGCCCACGGGTGGGGTCGTTGTAGCCCGGAGGGCGGCCGTCCCGCCCTGCGGGACCACCGGCGGA
>CAZIWQ010000601.1:1104-4979 GCA_964542355.1 uncultured Armatimonadia bacterium | reverse complement strand
GTCACGGTGGAGGGTAGCAGCGATCGAAATACGTGGCGCCCGCTGGGGCAGGCTGGAGGACAAGAAGCCGGGGCGGATGTGAAGGACCTGGTCGTGGCGCTCGATCAGACGGCCGCCAGCCGCTTCGTCCGGGTGAGCTTCGCGGCGCGGCAGCCGGGCCAGAAGCTCACGCTGGTAGAGGCGGAGGTCTGGGGCGAGGACGAGTGATGTGCGCCGTCCCGGCCTACCCCCCTTGCCCCCCTCCCCGCGGGGAGGGGGGAATGAGACTCGCGCCGGGTATGTGCCGCTGGCCGTGCTCCCCCTCCCCGCGGGGAGGGGGCCGGGGGGTAGGCCGCCGTTGATCGGCTTGTCCCCCAACGCTACTCTCCCTCAAGAGGTCTGATCATGAACCAGACGCTGCTCTTGGTCGCCATTGGTGTCGCTGCCGTGGTCAGCGCCGGGGCCGCGCCCGCGGCCTCGAAGCCCGACCCCTACCGCCAGCAAGCGACACCCTGGATCGGGCCCGCCCCGGTGCCCGTGATGGAGCAGGTCTTCTGGGTGCAACTGGCGGTGGCGCCCGGGACGGAGTTGCAGGTCACTGCGCCCGAGGGGGTCGCGCTCCTCGACCAGACCAAACCGGGGACCTCGCGCCCCTTCACCCGCCTGTACTTCCGCTCCGACCGGGGTGTCGCAGAGGGGGAGATCCGCATCACGGGCGGCGGGCAGTCGTGGCAGGTGCCGCTGCGGGTGCTGACCTACCGCGAGGACATCACTGAGAAGGTCAAGGTCATCAAGACCTGGAGCCCGGAGGCCCGCAAACGCGGCCGCTCGTACTACACCCCCGAGATCGTCGCGCTCGCCCAACACAACCTCGCGAGCTCCCCGGACCTCGCCAAGCAACTGCGGGCCGCGACCGTCTTTGATAAGCTCTCGGATGCGGAGCTGTTCGCCTGGCTGCCGTCGTGGAACCTACCGCGACAGTGCTACAGCGACTGGCCCTGCCCCAAGTGCGGGGAGCAGGTCTTCGAGAAGAGCGGCTTCTACCCGTGGCAGCACGGCGACCGGCATAGCTTCAAGTGCAAGTGCCCGGTCTGCGGCCAGACCTTCCCCAGCAACGATGTCACGCAGGACGACTTCACCAGCGGCCCGTACCCGGATGATGGCTGGGGCTACGACTGGGGCGGGAAGCAGCAGCGGGTCGCGCACGCCGGCTGGGTGGGCTACCACAACCACCACATGATGTGGCAGTCGACCGGCGGCGCACTCAAGCAGCTCGGGGAGCGCTACCTGCTCGGGGGTGACGAGAGCGCCGCCCACATTGCGGGGGTGCTGCTGGCGCGCCTCGCCTACATCTACCCGGGGATGGACATGAGCTGGCAGCAGGTGAAGCCCGGCTACCTGCGCAGCGGCCGCCTCCTGCTGGACGGGCCCTGGGAGCGGTGGGATGTGCTGACCCGGGCGGCGCAGGCCTATGACGCCATCTTCGACTACGTGGACCGCGACACGAAGCTGGCCGCGTTCCTCCATACCAAAGACCCCGCCATCAACACCCCGCAGGACGTGAAGCGACTCATCGAGTTGTACCTGATCCAGGTGTTCGGGGCCGATTGGCTGGACCGCCGGCTGCCCGGTGGCAGCCAGGGGGCGCGCGAGGCCGACATGGCCGCGTTTGCCGTCTGTGCCGACATGGGAGAGGTCTCCGATCGCTGGCTACAGGAGCTGTTCACGCATGCCTTCAACAGCGGCCTGGACAAGGGCGGGGTCGATGACGAGAACTTCGTCAACCTGCTGAGCCGCGATGGCATCACCGTGGTCAACGGGTTTGGGTATGCGAACGTCTACCTGCGCACCAAGTCCAACCTGGCCGAGTGGCTGTCCGGGATCAAGACGGGCCCGTGGGCCCGGCGGGCCAACCTCTACGACGAGGCGCTCTATCCCAAGTTCCGCGCGGAGTTCGACACCTGGACGGAGATGCTGGCCGCGGGCAAGTGGGCCCCGACGTATGGGGATGACGGCAACGCCCGCGGCAGCCAGATTCCGCAGGGGATGGCGGCGCACTCGCGGCGGGAGTTCACCCGGGCCTATCGCCGCTGGCCGAGCGACAACCTCGCGCGGGCGCTGTACGCCGCCGGCCCCGCACCCCCGGTGCTGACGGAGCCTGACGTCTGGCCGCAGGTGGAGGGGCAGGTGAAGCGCGTCGGCCCGGCCCGGCCGCTGGGGAGCCGGGTCCTCGACGGCGTCGGCTTCGTGTTCCTGGAGGCACGCCCGACGGCGGAGAAGCCGGCGCAGCGGGCCGCCATCGCCCTGCGCTATGGCTACGGCTACGGGCATCACCATCACGACAACCTCAACCTGGAGCTGTGGGCCCATGACGTGCCGCTGGCCCCGGACCTCGGCTATCCGTGCTGGACCCATCCGCTGGGGGCGACGGGCAGCACCGTCCACCACAACACGGGGATGATCGACCGCACGACGCAGTACAGCGGAGCGACCGGTCGCGGGGCGTTGGAGCAGTTTGCCGCGGCCCCGGAGGCGAGCTTCGCGGAGCTGAGCTCCCGGCCGACGAGCACCCCCGACCGCGCGTACCGGCGGGCCGTCTGTCTGGCGGAGGCGCCGGACGGCAATACGTATGCCCTCGATGTTCTGCGCCTGACCGGCGGCAAGGTGCGCACCTACTGCGCCCACGGCCCGGCCAGCCGCGAGTTCGCCAGCAGCCTGGAGTTCGGGACGGCCCGGTCTGAGCCGTTTGAGCTGATCGGGATGAGTCGCAGCCTCAAGAACAACGTCCTGGAGCCGCGGGAAGCCGGCAGCGACGGGGACGTCTGGTTCGACTGGACGCACGACCAGACCCCCACGCACCTGCGCCTGAGCGTTCTGGGGCACGCGGGTCGGCGCTATGCCACGGCCCGGTTCGGGAAGACCGACTCGCCTCCGATCCGGTTCTTCTTCCCCGAAGACGAGGCCCCGGACGGCCGCAGCGAGTTCGTCGCCCTCTGGCAGCCCTACCAGGGCCAGCCGTTCATCGAGAAGATCGAGCGCCTGCCGGTCACCGCCGACAAGCCAGCGGGCGAGTTCGCTCCGGTCGTCGTGCGCATCACGCTCCGCGGCGGGCAGGTGGACACCTTCTTCTACACGGACAGCCCTGGCGGCACCATCGCGGCGGAGGGGTTTGAGTTCGCGGGCTCGTTCGGCTACTGGTCGGAGCAGGGCGGGAAGCTGCGCTGTCTGCACCTGGTCAACGGGCGGCGACTGCTCAAGGGCGGCGTGGGCGTGACAGATGCCCCCCCGGCGTACACTGCGAAGGTGACCGCCGTCGATCCGGCTGCAAACGTACTCACCCTCGATCAGAAGCTGCCGGCCGGGGAGACGCCGGCCGGGCAGATGCTCTATCTCACCGGCGGCCCCCACCGCAGTGCCTATCGCCTCCTGGAAGTGCGCGACGGCGGACAGGCGGTCAAGCTCGAGCAGACGGGGCTCCTGTTCCGGTCGAAGGTCATGGCCTTCAGCGAGGACCGCAAGACCGTCACAACGGAGCTGCCGCCGCCGCTGGAGACGAGCAAGGGGTTCCCGCCGGGCTACTATGACGGGGTGTTAGTGACGGGGGAAGACCATCGCGCCCGCTACCGGGTGCAGAAGGTGGAGGGGGACAAGGTCGTGCTCGACCGTCCGGCGGCGGAGGCCGACTTCCCGGATGCCGATGGGGATGGCCGGCGCATGCTGCAGCTCTTCGAGCACGGGCCCGGGGACGAGGTCCGCCTGCCGCACGCGGTGTTCATCCGGGTGCAGGAGGGGAAGGTGGAGCAGCACGGGGTGGGGAGCAGGCAAGGGCTGTAGCGCACCCGGGTCGGCTCCGGTACGCCCGACACTCATGTCGGGCGACGGATACATGCCGGACA
>CAZIWQ010000601.1:0-1094 GCA_964542355.1 uncultured Armatimonadia bacterium | reverse complement strand
GAACGCCTTGGGGCGACGCCCAGAGACCTGACCGACTTGCGCCGGGCGAGGAGCGGCGTCACCTGGGGGCCGGGGTTGGGGGGCGCGAGCCGGGGAAAGCGGGTGACGCCCGGTACGGCCCATGCTATACTGACTCCTCGACCAATAATGGGCGCCCAAAGGACCCGGGAACAGATCAACCGCAACATGCGCAGCGTCAGGTCTGCGGGCTCGCAGGTCGAGGTCGCGTTGGGGCGCGCCCTGTGGCACGCCGGGTTGCGCTACCGCAAGCAATTCGCGATCGCGGGCCGGCCCGACTACGTGCTCACGCGCAGCCGGATCGCGATATTCTGTGATAGCCACTTCTGGCACGGCTACGACTGGGAGCGCCGGAAGCATGACCACAAGCACAACACCGGCTTCTGGCACGCCAAGATAGAGCGCAACATGGAGCGTGACCGCGAGGTCAATGAGCTGCTGACCTCGCAGGGCTGGCTGGTGTTCCGGTTCTGGGAGCACCAGGTCACGTGCGAGCTCGAGTCGTGTGTCGAGACGGTTGTTAGCGCCCACCGCATTCGCATCGAGCAGGGATGTCATGATCGGGGGCATTGACTTCTTCTGCGGCGCGGGCGGCCTGACCCGCGGCCTGACCAATGCCGGCATCTCCGTCATCCGCGGGTATGACACGGATGACAGGTGCCGGTGCACCTATACCTCGAACAACCCTCGCTCCGAGTTCGTGTGCCGCGACGTCCGCGAAGTGAACCAGGACCACTTGAAGGAGTACCTCGTTGCGGAGAACCTGGATGCCGTCGTCTTCGCAGCCTGTGCTCCCTGCCAGCCCTTCTCCCAAGCGAATCTGCGCGGGCGCTATGACACACGCCGGGCGCTGTTGAGGCCTGTCGCATGCCTTATCGCCGCGGTTCAGCCCGAAGCTGTGGTGGTGGAGAACGTGCCCGGGATCATGGCCGTCCCGGGCTTCAGCACCTATCGCCGGTTCCTGAGGGACCTGCGTGACCTCGGGTATGAGGTCACTGTCGCTGTTGTTGATGCCCGCGACTACGGTGTGCCCCAGGTGCGCCGCCGGCTAGTGCTCTTGGCCGGTCGGGGCTTCA
>CAZIWQ010000600.1:0-4979 GCA_964542355.1 uncultured Armatimonadia bacterium | reverse complement strand
GATGACATCGGCCCAGAGGCCGAGTTCGTGCGGTCGCCGACGGGCTGGCCAAGAAACAGCGGCGTCGGGACGGTCGGCCTACGCGACCGGGACCCGTTACTCACCGCAGTCCCTCTTCGCTTGTCCGAGCGCCGCGCGGCCCAAGCACGGCTGTACGGCCCCCTCAGGTGCCCATCTGCCACGAGGCCAGGTACTCTTGCTGCTCGGCGGTGAGGGCATCGATCTCGATCCCCATGGCCCGCAGTTTGAGCAGCGCCACCCGGGCATCGATCTCTGCGGGAACCACGTGGACGTCGACGCTGAGCGCCTCGGTGCGTCGCGCGACGAACTCCGAGCACAGTGCCTGGTTGGCGAAGCTCATGTCCATCACGGAAGCCGGGTGCCCCTCGGCGGCGGCCAGGTTCACCAGGCGGCCCTCACCGAGGACGAAGATCGACCGCCCATCGGCCAGCTTGAACTCCTCCGTTGCATGGCGCACCTGGCGTCGCGTGACGGCCAGATCGTCGAGCGCGACGAGGTCAATCTCCACGTCGAAGTGCCCGGCGTTGCACAGGATGGCGCCGTCGCGCATCAGCTCCATGTGCTCGCGGCGGATGACGTGGACGTCACCGGTGACCGTGATGAACAGGTCGCCGAGCCGGGCGGCTTCGGCGAGCGGCATGACCTGGAAGCCATCCATCGCCGCGCGGAGGCCCTCCACCGGGTCCACCTCGCACACGATCACGCGCGACCCCATGCCACTGGCGCGCGTGGCGACACCCTTGCCGCACTGGCCATAGCCGCAGACGACGACGTTCTTGCCGGCGAGCATGATGTTCGTCGCCCGCAGCACGCCGTCCAGCGAGCTTTGGCCGGTGCCGTAGAAGTTGTCAAACAGGTGCTTGGTCTTGGCGTCGTTGACGGCGATCACCGGGTACTTGAGGGCCCCGTCGGCCGCCATCGCCCGCAGCCGGATCACGCCGGTCGTCGTCTCCTCCATCCCCCCGCGCAGCCCGGCGAGCAGCTCGGTCCGCTCGGAGTGGATCGTGGAGATCAGATCGCAGCCATCATCAATCGTGATCGTGGGCTTGAGGTCGAGGGCGGCATGGATATGCCGGTAGTAGGCCTCCTTGCCCTCCCCATGGATGGCGAATACCGGCACGCCGTAGTCGGCGACCAGTGAGGCGGCGACCGGGTCCTGAGTGGAGAGGGGGTTGCTGGCGCACAGCACGACCTCGGCGCCCCCGGCCACGAGTGTGCGCATCAGGTTGGCGGTCTCACTCGTCACGTGCAGGCATGCGGCAATGCGATGGCCGGCCAGCGGCTTCTCCTCGGTGAAGCGGGCGCGGATGGAGGTGAGCACCACCATCTGCCGGTCCGCCCATTCGATGCGGAGCTTACCCTCCGCGGCCAGTGTGGCATCAGCAATCTCGCTTGGCATCGTGTCTCCTCACAGTCTGGTTAGTGGTGATCCGGGGGCCACCAGCCGCATGCGCGAGCGGCAGGCCGGTGGTCGCGGCGGTCAGAACGAGATCCTTCGTCGCTGCGGCTTCGGTGAAGCCGCACACGCTCCTCAGGATGACCTCGCCGGGGGCGGGCCTTCGCTCTCGCGTGTGTCCCATACCTGCAGGCCCTGGTGGTCGAACTGGAACTCGATGGGCTGGCCGCCGAGGTCTTCCACGGCACGCCGCGCACGATGCTCGCGATCGGGCTGGCACAGGAAGACAACGCAGCCACCGCCGCCGGCGCCGCAGGCCTTGCCGCCGAGCAGGCCGACCGGCTGCGCCGCCGCGAACAGGGCCTCGATCTTGATCGTGGTCATGTCGGCATACAGCCGCTTCTGGTTCTCCCAGTTGAAGCTCAGGACTTCGCCGACACGGCCGAGGTCCTCGTCAAGCAGTGCCTGCCGCATCTCCAGCGCGGCCTGCCGGAGGTTCATCAACGCCTCGCGCACTCCGGCCTCCTCGCGCTGGTAGGCCCCCATCACCTGGCTGATGATGTTGCCCGAGAGGCGGGACTTCCCCGTGTAGACCAGGAGCAGATGCTTCTCGAGCTCCAGCAGGAAATCGCGTGACAGTGCGAGACGCTCGACGCGCACCGCCGGGTCCGTGAACTCCATGAAGTTGATGCCGCCGAGCGCCGCGGCGTACTGGTCTTGCTTGCCGCCCGGGATCCTGAGCTCCTCGATCTCCAGCAGGTTGGCGAGTGAGGCGAGCTCGAGCCGATCCGCGCCGCTCCCGGCCAGGTGGTCGAGGATGCCGACCATCGTGACCCCCATCGAGGCCGACGAGCCGGTCCCCGATCCGGGCGGCGCGTCACTGCGGGTGATGATGTGGGCGCCCATCCCCAGGCCCCGCCGCCGAATCGCCGCCTTCAACAGATCGAGGTTGCCGTCGTACTCCATCTGGCGCAGGCTGCGCGCCTCGACGTAGGTGTCATAGTCCCCCGACTCGAGCCGGTACTCCCCGCGGTCGTTGGGGATCAGGCTCGCGTACGCATAGCGCGAGATCGCGGCGTTGACGACAAAGCCGCCGACCTCCGTACTGAAGGGGGGAACGTCGGTCCACCCGCCGGCGAGGTCGATGCGAACCGGGCTGCGAGCCCGTGAGGTCACCACTGCCGCTCACTCCCTGGTGGTCCGTAGGTAGCGGGACGCGAACTCCTGCACGGCCGCATCCCACGGGCGCAGGGGAGCGAGACCCAGCTCGGCCCCCCGCCGGCTGACGAGGGGTGAGTAGTGCGGCCGGCGTGTTGGGCTCTCCCAGTCACGCCACGAGATGTCACGGACGACGACCCCCTCGGCACTGGCGGCCTGCAGCGCATGCCGGGCCAGATCGGCCCACGAGCACTCACCGGCGTTGGTGCAGTGCACGATGCCTGTCGGCCGCCGCGCCGCCAGCTCCCACAGCCGGAGTGCCAGGTCTCGCGTGTAGGTCGGCGAGCCATACTCGTCGGCAACCACTCTCAGCTCACCCAACTGCCGCCCCTTGGTGACGATCGTGGTGACGAAGTTGCGGCCCCCCGGGCCGTACAGCCACTGCGTTCGCACGATCAGCAGGCGCGCCAGCGCCTCGCGGGCGAACTGCTCGCCGGCAAGCTTGGACTCCCCGTAGGGGTTCAGGGGATGCGGCTCGTCGCTCTCATCGTACGGCGCACCCTTCTCCCCGTCGAACACATAGTCAGTGCTGATGGCAATGAGATGGGCGTCGCACTCGTGGCAGGCGATGGCGACGTTCGCCGTGCCGCGCGCATTGACCGCATACGCCCGCTGTGGGTCACGCGTGCAGCCGTCCACGTCGGCGAGTGCGGCACAATGGATGACGACTGCGGGGTCGTGCTGCAGGATCGCCTGGCGCGCACCGTGCGGGGTAGTAATGTCGCCGTCGGGCAGGTCGACCCCGGTCACCACGAACTCGGTGGGGGCGGTCGCCAGCAGCGCCTGTCCCAGCATGCCGGCGGCACCGGTTATCACAACACCTGGCAGGCTCATGCAATCACCAGCGCAAGCGTAGCAGGAAGCGGCGCCGGGTGTCAAACGGCGGGGCCGTCGGACCCACCACGCAAGACACGGGCTGCACGCAGACGGCGCGATGGTGGGGGAAAGCGGCGACGAAACGGCGCGTGTCATGCGACACGCCCCCTGCGCAAGCGGTCAATGCGTCAGGGCATAGACGACAAGGTTGATCCCCATGCGGAGCGCGGCCTCCCGGCGGGCCGGCGCGTCATGGTGCACCTCGGCATCCTCCCACCCGTCGTTGAGGTCGGTGTTGTATGAGTACAGCAGCACAACCCGCCCGCGGTCAAGCACGCCATAGGCGTGGGGCGGGCCACCGTGGTGCTCGTGGATCTTGGGCAGCCCGCGGGGGAAGACATACAGACAGTGGTAGATCGCGTGCGAGAACGGCAGCTCAACCAGACCCCGGTCGGGGAACAGGCGCTTGACCTCGCCCCGGAACGACTCGTCGAGGCCGTAGTTGTCGTCCACGTGCAGGAACCCTCCGGCCAGCAGGTAGCGGCGCAGGTTCGCTCGCTCCCGCGCGCTGAAGGCGATCGTGCCGTGCCCGGTGGCGAACACCAGCGGGTAGTCAAACAGCCGCTCCGAACCTGGCTCCACCACGGCCGGAGTGGGCGCGAGGCGGATTGAGGTGCGCTCATTGATGGCGCGGATCAGGTTGGGGAGGCCGGTGGGGTTGGCGTACCAGTCACCCCCGCCGCCGTACTTGAGGCGCGCCACGACGAGGGGGCCCGTGTGCCCGCCGGTGGCCCCCGCCACCACTAGCAGCAGGACCAGGAGCGCGCGATACGCGATGGTCGGAGGCGGGCCCTGCGGTCTTGACTCCGGGACCCCGCAACGCTGCAGTGTGCTCATAGTCCCTGCCACCTCCGGCGCAGCCCCCAGTCGATTGTCCGCAGGGCCCGCACGGTTAGCAGCAGCCACGGCTCACGCAGCGGGCTGCGCTCGCGGGGGCGGGGGATCGTGGTGGGGGCGGGGGTCACGCGGGCGGCGAGTGCGCGGCAATCGCCGGCCGGCTCCGTCCCCCCGCCACTGCCGCGCCCGAGGGCCGCCAGGAGGTCTGGGTCGGCGCGGCCACCGGCCAGCTCGGCCGGCACCGGAACCACAGTGGTCTGGGCCTCGGCGCGCCCCAGCTCGCGGCCCGCCACCTGCGCGATCACGCCGACCCGCAGGTCTCCCGGCGCGCGCGTCGGCAGCTCAGCCTCGTAACGCCCGGCCTGGCCCGAGACCTCCGCGGCCGTGACGCGCGCCAGACCAACGATGGCCTCCGGGGACTGCACCGCCACCACCGCCCCGGTCACCGGCGCAAAGTCCGGCCCGGTCACCTGCACCACCAGTCGCGCCGGCTGGCCGAGGGCCGTGCGCTCACGATCGAACTCGGCCACCACCGGGCGGTCGTCACGTACCTGCGTCAGCCAGTCGGCGACACCCGTCCAGAAGCTCGCGAGGGCCAGGCGCTCGCGCTCCCCGGACCGCGGGTTGAGCA
>CAZIWQ010000599.1:0-4989 GCA_964542355.1 uncultured Armatimonadia bacterium | reverse complement strand
CGACGGTGTTGTCTCTTCCCATGGGAAGTCGCGGCTGGAAGCCGCTCCTACAGGACGCCGTTCCGTGCGGACACCGGCGCGGCTGGAAGCCGCGCCAACACCCGTGCGGGCGACGAGCGGCGTGTACTCGACTCCCGCGACAGGCTCTGAAGCCCGTGGCTGCGAGACCCCGCTCTGCGGGTCCGGTCGTCCTGCGGACGAAACGGCGACGGCACGACGTCCCTACCCGTAGAACCATGCCACCGGGATCCCCTGGAGCAGCAGCGAGAGCCCGCCCCTGTAGTTGAAGTACGTGACCAGTGCCATACCACCGACGAACGTGACCGATGGGTAGGCAAACGCATCATCCGTCGCGTTCTCGATATCCCGGAAGTGCACCCACGTCTTCCCCTCATCCCGCGAGATCGCGGCCGTGAGTGGATTGCGCGCGCGCGCGCTGCCCTCGTCGCTGTTCCAGATCGCCAGCAGGTCGCCTGTCGTCGGGATGCGCTCAATGGAGATCGGCGCCGCGGTCCCGCGGAGGGCTGACGGCACCGCCTCACTCCACGTCTCCCCGCCGTCCTCGGAGAGCGTCTGGTATTGCCCCCCCAGCCCGGTCCGCAGGAACATCAGCACCCGCCCATCCTTCAGCTCAACCGCCGCCGGCTCCCAGCACCCGCCAGCCGCAGGCTTCACATGCTGCCCCTCATGCCAGGTCGCCCCCTCGTCGTCCGAGATCAGGCAGAAGGTGCTGTCCAGGTCGTCGCACTCGACGAGGATCCGACGGCTCGCCAGGCGCAGCGCCCGCCCGGACGCTGTCTCGATGTACCGCTGCTCGCCGGTGAGCTGGCTGGCCGGGCCGAACGTCCGGCCCTCGTCCCGCGAGGTGCGCAGCATGACGCGACAGTCAGGGGTCGCGGTGCCTCCGACCTCCGCGTTCTTCTGCAGGTAGAAGAGCGTGATGTCGCCGCTCGTCAGCCGGAGGAAGTTGACCTCCATCACGTTGCACTTGCCGTCGTTGTCGACGAGGGTGTACTTGTCTCCCCACGTGCGCCCGCCGTCGGCCGAGACCCGCCCGACGATCCGCGCCGCACCGTCATCCGCGCCGTTTCCCGCATAGAACTCGGTCCACCCCAGGAGCAGTCGTCCGTCCGTGAGCGCGATGATGTCCGATTCGCTGTTCCGGGGGTTCTCCGCCGTCGCCGGCGCGATCTTGATCCGGAAGATGCCGTCCGTTTCCACTGCTCTACTCCCTTCAGTGATGCCAATGGCCCGAAAGGGCGGCAGATGCCTGCCTCCTCGACCTGCGTGTGCCGCCCCTGTCGGGGGTCATGTCGTGCGTGCGGCAGGCAACCACCGGCTTCCGAGCCTGTCGCAGAAGTTCGGGCACGCGTTCCCCGGTCGGGTGTTACTGAGGCGACGGCACGGGACTCCCTCTCCCACCGGGAGGAGGTTGGGCTGAGGGCGGGTGTGGTAGTGGGTATCGGGGCCCGCACGGCTGAGTCCGCGCCTACGCCGCCTGCCGCCTGCCAGGCGCCCAATGCCCAATGCCCAATGCCCAATGCCGGCCGTTAGTCCCATGGCCCCGCGATGAGTCGGAACGGGAACTGGCCGGCGACGGGCTCAGGTGTGAAGCCCGGCACCGTCAGTCGGGTCTCGACTGCGTAGCGACCCGGCGGCAGCTTACCGACCGGCAACTGCACGCGGAAGGCTCCCGTGTCCGCCTCGGTCAGCGGGACTGTCACCCACTGCGCGTCGCGTCCGGTCCCCGTGAGCGCGGCCTGCAGTCGCGCCTGTCCCCGGAGTGCGGGCGGCAGGGCCACCCGGCCCGCCAGCCGCACCTCCCCGTCGGAGCGGTACAGCAGCGGGAGGTCGAGCGCGGCCTCGAGGGGAGCCGGTACGCGGAAGACCTCGTGCCGGCTGAGGCGCACCTTGCCGGCGGCATCCAGGCACTCGAAGGTGATGGCGACGCGGCCGCCGGAGACGGGGACCTGGTAGTCAAGCCCAAGTCGCGTGCCGGGGCGCGAGGTCAGCTCGGCGGTGAAGGTCCTGGCCGGCTCCTGCGTCGCCGGCTGCACGCGCGCCCGGACCGTGATCGGCACCCCGGGAGAGGGCTCCTCCGCCACGGTTGCCGCGAAGCGGTTCGGCCCCGGCGACGGCTCCAGCGGCGCCGTGTCCTTCAGCACGAGGCCGTAGCGCTGCGGGTCAGGCGCGACCCCGGTCAGCACCGCGAACTCCTCGGACTTGTTGAAGCCGGAGGCCGGCCAGCAGGAGAACTCGGCCAGCCGCCGCTGCTCTCTGCCGATGTTGAGCCTCAGCGGCGCCGCGATGCGCCCGGCCCCCCATTCCAGGCACGCCAGCGGGATCGCGAGCTCCATGGTCCAGCAGTCCGCCGCCCGCTGCGCGGCCACGCTCCACTCCCCGTTCCAGCTCTCCGGCGTTCCTGCCGCCGCACCCGGCTGAGTGCTGTGGCGTGCATCGTAGCGCGTGCCCAGCAGATTGGCGCCGAGGTGGTAGTAGTAGGGGCTGCCCGGCATGAGGAACACCTCGAGGCAGTCGTCGCGCCAGACACGACCATCGTGGCCGGTCTCGACGGCCTGCACCTCTCCCATGTGGTCGTCGAAGCAGCGGGCTGCAAGGTAGATCGCGTCGGCGTCACAGGCGACCCAGGCCTCCGTGCGCTGCGTGGGAGCGGGACGCCCGGCATCCACACACAAGAAGCTCGTGATGGGTGCGGCGCCCTGCCAACACGGGTCATCGAGTCGGCCGTCGATGCGCGGGGGCTGACCGGCCGAGCTCGCCGAGATCACGGGGGCGGGGGCGGCGACGACCATCGTCGCCGCCATGCACCCAGCCCATGCCAGGATCGTGACGGCGCGCACACGCAGGCGGATGGTGTTCGGGGACATGGCTATCTCCCCTCCAGCGCAGATTGGATGGCCAGCACGTGGCTCGCGAGCAGCCAGCGCTGGCGATCGAGGTAGCGGCAGTTGGCGAAGTTGCCGATGGCGGGCCGCCCGGCCTCCTTCGGGTCCATCTCGCCGATCAGGAGCTTGACGTTGTCGGGCAGGAGTGCGCGCAGCTCATCGAGGTCCTGCTGCGCTGCCTCCGCCGCCTGGCGGGCGGCAGCGCTCTGCGACTTGCGCGCCGCAGCGATGGCGCCCTCGAGGGCGACGACATAGCGCAGATCGTCGATGCCCTGCCCCATCCGGACCAGGTCGAGTGTGGGGAGCGGCTTGCCCGGCGTCACGCGGGTCATGCAATAGGCGCTGTCGCCGTCGAAGGTGTTCCACGGCTGGTTGATGGCATAGCGATGGAACCACTGGAAGCGCCCGGTCGCACCCATCCGCCACGGGTACAGCCCCCAGACCACGCGACCGTTGCCGATGTTGTAGAACCACAGCTCGCAGCCGGCCTTGCGGATCTCGGCGACGGTATCCTGGTTGATCGGGAAGGCGTGGTTGGGCATCGCGATCTTCAGGCCCGGCAGCATGATGCGCTCCCACGGGCCATTCATCGAAGCGACCGTGCGGATGCCGGGGATGTCCTTCGTGAGCTGTACCAGTTTGCGCCCGTTCTCGGCCCCCTTGGCCCCCTCGTTGGACAGCTCGTCAGACAGGTAGATGACGACCTCCGGCCACTTGCGCTCAGCCTCATTCTGCTTGGCCCAGGCGATGACGCTGCGGAGGGCGCGCTCCCACTGGGGGGAGAACTTCTCCAACTTCGCGCCGTACTGCCCGGAGCACATGTAGTCGGCCGCGACGCCCGATCCGCCGTACCACGGCATCGGCCCCATGCCGGACCGGGCGTAGAGGTCCATCCACTGGACCAGCCGGTGGTCGGGCGCGATGGTGACGTCCCCGTCCGGCGTCGTCTTCACCCCAATGCGGAGGTCGTCGCAGAACGCGAGAGAGGTGACACCATACTGCTTGAGGAGCTCGAAGTCATCCCGCTCGTGCTGGAAGGTCTGGGCACGGAGCCAGCCATCCTCATCCTTGAAGCACTGCCGCCACCAGTAGATGTACCAGTACGTGCGGTCAAAGTGATACAGACCTGTCACGATGGGGGTGGGCCCGAGTTTGATCGGGAGCACGCGGACCGTGAGCTCGAGGTCACTGGCACGGGCGGCGGAGGGTTCGATGCGGATCCGTCCGCGATACACACCGGGAGCAGCGCCGACCGGAACGTGGACGCGGGCGCACCAACTCATCGTTACGCCCTCGGGCACGGGCATGGGATTGCGCGGCTGGATCGGCCCGGGGACCACCGTGTAGCGGTACTCCACACTGCTGCTGGCGGCCTCGACGTAGCGCACGACTCCGACCTCGACATCGCTGCCGGCACTGATCCGGCTCTCCCCCGGGCCGACCAGGTCGGAGGCCGTCACCTTCACCTCGCCCACCCGTCCCAGCGGGTAGAGACTGAAGCACAGCGACTCGTACTGTCCCGGAGCGGCGAAGGCGCCCAGCGCCCCGGTGGCCTCCCCCTCCTGGGGGGCACTCCCCGGGTACACCGGGTGCGATAGGTCGCGCGAGAAGGTCACATAGCCTCGCGTGCGGTCCTCTGCGGTCAGCCCCTGCGCCGTTTCTCGTGCCCGCTCGTCGTAGCGCAGCGGCACACTGCGCTTGCGGGCGGCCCGCAACTGGGCGAGCTCCTCGCCCCACCCCGCTTGTACGCCTGCCGGGAAGACCACCAGGGCACACAGGGGTGGGCCCGTCATCTCGAAGGATGCCTGTCCCCCCTGTACGGTAACGGGGACGGTCTTCTCCTCGAAGTGCGGGGCCACGAATCGCTCGTACATGTCCACGCCCGGCTCCCACCACTCGTCGAGGTGGCTGAACACCACCTGCTCGTACCACGTCTTCGCGTCCGGGTGGTAGCTGAGGGCTGCCTTGCCCTGGACCCGAATCTGCCAGTTCACGTGCGTGGGGATGATGCTGCCCCCGAGCCCACTGTCGCCGATCAGGAACCAGGCGCACCCGCCGCGACCCTTGTTGCTGGCGATGATGG
>CAZIWQ010000598.1:0-4997 GCA_964542355.1 uncultured Armatimonadia bacterium | reverse complement strand
GCTGCGATCTTCTACGCAGGCGATCATAACACAAAACACGGTTGTAGTACTAGTGGTAGCCACAACAGCATTCGGAGAAGAGGGAAGCGGCTCATGCGACCATCTCCCGTGGGGATGACGTGGTGCCCTGCACGGCACGACGAGTCCGGCGTCCTCCGCGTAGGTCGGGCGTCTCGACGCCGCTGTTTTTGGGCCGTCTGGCCTGTCTGTCATCCTGAGCCCAGACCGCGTAGCGGTCTTCTGGCGAAGGATCAGCATCAGCCGGAGGCGCTTGTATGCGGAATGTGATCCTTCGTCGCTGCGGCTTCTGCGAAGCCGCATTCGCTCCTCAGGATGACATCGGCCCAGAGGCCGGGTTCGTGCGGCCGCCGACGGACTGGCCAGAAAACAGCCGCGTCGTCCCGGTCGGCGGGTCCTGTCGAGCGAGACGCTCGACCTACGCGGCGACCGCACACGACGCGGCTCCCGCTCTGCGGGAGCCGGCCCCTCCAGTCGCGTGCCACCGTCACTGGCAGCATGTACGGTTGTACTACCGGGGGTGGGATCACATACCACTCGGGGAGTTGACATGGACCGCCGCGAGTTCTTGAGAGCCTCAGCCTCGGCCGCTGCCCTCGCCGGTGCCGGCGGACTGACCGCGCGAACCCTCGCTCAGGAGCCGGCGAAGTCGCGCGTCGTCGTCGTGCGCAATCCGGTGCTGGCTACCGAGACGGATGAGAAGGCCATCAGCCGGATCCTCGCCGAGATGGTCCACGAAGGCGTGCGGGCGCTGGTGGGTGGCACGGTCACGCGCGAGCAGGCGTGGCAGCGCTTCCTGCAGCCCAAGGATATCGTCGGGGTGAAGGTGAGTTGCCTCGCGCCACCGATGGTTCCACACCCCGCAGTGGCCGAGGCCGTCGCGGAGGGCGCCGGCTTCTGCGGCATTCCCCGCAACAAGGTCATCGTGTTTGACAAGGACGACCGCGACCTCGAGCGCAGCGGCTACACGATCAACCACGGCGGCACCGACCTGCAGTGCTACGGCACCGTCGGCCACGTCGGCACCGCCTGCGCCGGCTACGAGGAGCGCCAGAGCTTCCGCCGCGACACTGCCTACCACCTCAGCCGCATCGTGTCGCGCCAGTGCACCGCCATCGTCAATGTCCCCGTGATCAAGGACCACGCCTATGCCGGAGTCACCTGTGCGCTCAAGAACCACTTCGGCTGCATCGACAACCCCAACCAGTTCCACAAGATCAACTACTGCTGTCCCGCGGTCATCGACGTCAACAAGGACACCAACATCGCCACGAAGCAACGCCTGGTGGTGTGTGACGCGCGCGTGGTGCTCTACGACGGCGGCCCGTCGTTCCGGCCGGATCGTCTGCAGCCCTACTACGCAATCCTGACGGCGATCGACCCCGTCGCGCTCGACACCATCGCCGTCCAGCTCATCGACATGTGCCGCGCCAAGCATGGGCTGGGGACGCTGGCTGAGCGGCCCAACAAGCCGCTGCATGTGGCGGAGGGCGCCCGTCAGGGGCTCGGAACGAATGACCTGACCCGCATCGAGGTTGTGGTGCGCGACCTGGGCACCCCGCCGCCCGGACAGAACGGCGGCTAACGACGCGGTCGGAAGTGGCCTTCTCGGCCGGGTCACTAGCCCTCCAGCGGCGGCCAGACCAGCGCCTCGCTCGTCGAGGTGGGGGAGCCATCGAGTAGCACGCGGCGCCCCTCCAGCCGCAGCCGCCCCTGTGCGAACCACTGGATCACCTGCGGGTAGACACGGTGCTCAACCGCCAGGATGCGTGCGGCCAGCGTGTCGGCGGTGTCACCGTCCAGCACCGGCACAGCCCCCTGAATGATGATCGGCCCCTGGTCGAACTCCTCATCGGCGAAGTGCACTGTGACCCCGGCCAGCCGGGCGCCATACTCCAGTGCATCGCGCTGCCCGTGCATCCCCGGAAACGAGGGGAGCAGGGCGGGGTGGATGTTGAGCACCGCCCCGGGGAAGGCCTGGAGCAGGGCCGAGGTCGTCTTGCGCATATAGCCGGCAAGCGCCACGAGTTGGACCCCATGGGACCGCAGGACCGCGATGATCCGATCGTTCGCCTGCATCCACCCTTCGGTACCCGTCCGGGGCACCGCCTGGTAGACAGCCGCGATGTCGTGCCGGCGTGCCCGGTCGAGGCAGCCGGCACCCTCCCGATCGCTGATCACGACGGCGACGCGCGCGTTGATGCGCCCGGCTTCGCCGGCGTCGATGATGGACTGCAGGTTGGACCCGGCGCCGGAAGCGAGCACGCCGACCTTGATGGGCGCTGTCATGGTGGCCCTCCCACTGCCTGTTTGCATGGTCTTTCGCTGCTCCCCGGCGAAGTCCTTCGCGACCACGTACCCGGGAGGGCAGCACGGCGCCGGCGGCGAATAGCGAGGTCGATATCACCCGCATAGAAGGAGAACACCCGATGCGCACGAGTCGACGTTGGGGATTGCATGTGGCTCTCGGTGTCATTGGCATGTGCCTGCTGCCGCAGAGCGCCGGGCTGGCTGCGCCGGCGGCCGCGCCCGCGGAGAAGCCGGCGGCGGAGCTCCGCGCCGAGATCGAGACCTTCCAGCTCCTGCATCGCACGCGGATGACGGGGCCACAGGCGGCCGCCCTCGGCCAGGCGACGAAGCCACTGCAGGACATGCTGGCGAAGCGGAACGCCCAGGAGAATGCGCCGGCGGTGATCAAGGTGTTGCTGGAGTTCCGCGCCGCGGCTCTCGCCGGCAAGCCCATCACCGACGAGATGTGGAGCCGATTGGCCCGCGCCCAGATCGAGGCCGGGGGCGAGGCCCCGCCCAAGCGAACCGAGGCGGCTCCCGAGCCCGAAGAGGCTGTCGACGATGACCCGCTGTGGCAGCTCGCTCGCCAGATCGCGACCACGTTCGTCCAGGGCCTGGGCGAACAGCAGTTGGTCGGCTTCGCCTACTCGGATGCCGGCAAGCTGGCCACCGACCTCCTCACCGATGCCCTGAGCAAGGCCAGGGCACCTGAGGCCGAGTGGACCGAGTGGCTGGATGGCGCGGTGGAGGAGTTGCTGGGAGCGCAGGAAGAGCTGCCCGCGGATACCGACGCCAAACTACGGGCCTTCTTTGGGAAGGTACACAAACTCACCCCGGACGAGGCTCGCACTCAGAGCAGCGCACTCACGGGTGAGCTGGCAGGCCTGGTCACCCCGAAACCCGGGAAGGAAGAGCTCCAGAAGCAGGCTGCGCAGCGGCTGGGTGAGGACCTGCTCTTCAACCAGCACTTCATCCCCTGCCTGGCCGAGTACGCCGCGGCTGTGGGGGGCCGCTAGCCGATGGCTCGAGACCACGGACACACTGCCCCGCCGGCGGCGCGCCCCGCGAGCGCCGTTCACGACGTGACGACGCTAGCGGGCGAGGTCTGCGTGGTGGGCGCCGGCGCCGGAGGCCTCGGCGCCGCGATCACCGCGGCCCGTCTTGGCAAGCGCACGATCCTGCTCGAGCAAGACCTCCTCCTCGGTGGCACGACGACCAATGCCGGGGTATGCGTCTGGCAGCCGGGCGTGTGCTACTCGAGCCTGTGTCGCGAGGTCTACGAACGGGCGCAGCAGGCGGGCGTCGGGCACATCGCGCGGGCCGGTCTCGTCACCGGTCGCGGGATGGTGGTCAAGCGCGCCGACCCCACAGCGCTCTACATCCACACCATGATCCGCTCGCGACCGTGGACGGCGGAGTTCTCCAACGGCTATGTGATCGGCTTCGACCCGGTCGGATACGATCGCATCGCGCGCGAGATGCTCCGCGAGACCGGGAACTGCCAGGTCCTGGACGGCACGCGGTTCACCGGTGTGGAGCTGTCCGGCCCGCGCCGGGTGGCGGCTGTCGTCGCCCGCAACGTGCATGGGCCGCTACGCATCCGCGCCGAGCAGTTCATTGACTGCACGGCGGAGGCCCGCGTTGCGGCCGCCGCGGGGGTGCCCACCCGCCGCGGGGAGGATCCGCAGTCTCTGTACGACGAGCCGAGCGCTCCCACCCACGCCTCCCACCACCTCAACGGCGTCACCCTGATGTACCTCGCGGGACGGCGGCCGGGGCTGGAGCGACCACCCGACTGCGAGGACTACTGCGCCGGTGAGGTCCACGGCTCCGCCGACATCGCCGAGGTCCCCGGCGGCGACCTGTCGGTTAACCACTGCTTCATGATGTCCGGCGACGAGGCCGAGGCGATGGGGCTGGAGGCTGCCTACGCGGCGCTCTCGCGCCGCATCTGGCTGTGTTGGGACCTCGCCCGGCGCGAGTACGACCTGGCGGACTACAGCATCGTGTGGATCGCCCCGCGTCTGGGGGTCCGTGAGGGCCCGCGCATCGTGGGGAGAGCGGTGTTGACCGAGCACGACATCCGCGCCGGGTTCGAGGGGCAGGACCACGAGGACATCATTGCCCTCGCCAGCCACGCCATGGATGTGCACGGTGCGACGAGCTACTGCATCGACCCCCCGCATGGGCCCTACGGCATCCCCTTCCGCTGCCTGCAGACGAACGAGGTGGACAACCTGGTGGTGGCGAGTCGGGGGGCTTCGTTCTCCCATCTCGCCGTGAGCTCCGTACGTCTCCAGCGGACGATCATGGAGCTGGGGATTGCGGCGGGGAAGTGGAGCGCCGGTGTGAGCCCGGCCCCCCCTCGCGAGCGCTGGCGAGACATGCTGCGGGGGGGGGAACTCTTGTAGGCATTGGGCTTGTGGAATCCCCAAGCCCCGTCAAGGCCGTTGTCATTGGTGACCTGCCGACGTTGGTGTGCGCCGTACCGGCCTCACCCCCCGGCCCCCTCTCCGTCCCGGAGAGGGGGTGTCTGAGGGTGGGCGCCGGGTGTCGCTCACGGGTGGCCTGCGGACGCAGCGACAGGATGGGGCTTGCTATCTGCCGGCACTGCAGCCGTTCACCCCTCTCCGGAACGGCTGGTGCTTGCCCACACATAAGACCGGGGTGAGTCATGGGCCAAGTGATGG
>CAZIWQ010000597.1:0-4999 GCA_964542355.1 uncultured Armatimonadia bacterium | reverse complement strand
AGCAGCCCGTTCTCGGCGGCGAGCTGCAGTGGCGTCTGGTGAGCCTGGCGAGTGAAGCCGGCGCGGGCATAGCGCGGGTAGGCGCGGGCGAAGGTCCCCGGGCCGAAGCCGGTGAGGGGGCGGGCACGGATCATGTCCACCGTGCCCTGCCACGTGTAGACGCGGAACCCACTCGAGTGCTGGCGACCCGAGAGCTCATTGGCGATGCGCTGGCGAACCGAGGGCAGCATCGCGCCGCCGACCATCGCGCAGAGCGCCAGCAGGGCCGCGGCGCCCCGCAGCCGGCGACCGCCGGCGCCGCTTCCGGGGCCCACGAGGGCGAAGACGGCAAGGGAGACGACGGCCGCGAGCAGCGCACCCTTCGATCCGGTCGTGGCAAGGGCGAGGACCACCACCACCGTGCCCGTCGTCCCGGCGATCTCCGGATAGCGGGGCGGCGCGGCGACCTCGCCATCCGGTCGCGGAGGGCGGGCCGCGGTAGCGTTCTGAGCGCTCCGCCGCGACCGCGCGACAGTGCGCGGGCCACCCTTCGCAGGCACCGCCGACGCATGCTGTCGCGGCTCCTGTCGCTCGCGGGCGCGCTCCCGGGTACGGGCGCCGAGAGCCAGTGCGGCGGGGACCGCGAGCAACATCGCCATGTACCCGCCCAGGCAGTTGGGGTTGTAGAACGGCCCGAACGCCCGCCAGTTGACCTCCCCGACGACCACCGCGTTCGTCACATACTCGCGCAGCCCCCACAGCCCGGCGGCGAACGCTCCCCCCGCCAGCGTCCACCACCCCGCGAGATTCCAGGCGGGAGCGGCCAGGCAGTCCCGGACCAGCCAGAAGGCCACGACCCCGGCGGCCAGCAGGCTCAGTGCGAGCAGGCTCTCATACACATAGACGCTCCACACCACGACGACGCCGGAGACAATCAGGGCGGCGATCAGGAGCCAGTCGCAGGCCGTCAGTGGGCGCGGCACCAGCTTGCCGCCACCGGCCAGCCACAGGAGCGAAGCCACGGTCACGAGCAGGAGCAGGGCGAGTGTCTCCCACGCCACGAAGTGGCCCAGACAGAGGGGGGCGGCGACAAGCAGGAGGAGAACCAGCGCCCGGGCGGCGCTTGCGGCGACGGTGGCAGGGGTCATCGCGTGGCCCCCGAGCGGCGTCGCAGGGCGCCCGCGAGCCGGAACCGCAGCACATCGAAGAAGTGCTGCACGATCAGCAGCCCGGCCCGCAACCAGACCCCGACCCACACCACTGCGCGCGACAGCGGGTTGCGCGCCAGGTGCCGGCTGTAGAGCCGGTACATGCTGCGGTGAGCCCGGATCACGGTGCGTAGCGCCGCCTGGTCGGTGCTGCGGCCAACGTGGTGCGTGATGACCGGGGTGGGCGTGTAGAGCACCTTCCAGCCCGTCTTGTGCATCCGCCAGCAGTAGTCGACATCCTCGGAACCCCAGTAGAAGCCGGCGTCGAGCGGTCCCACCTGCGCGTAGGCTTCGCGCCGGATCAGCATGCAGGCCCCCGAGACCCAGTCGACCTCGCGGACCGCGGCGTGGTCCCAGTCCTCCATCAGGTAGCAGGTGCGCGCCCTCGCGTGCGGGACCAGCGCGCCCAGCCACGTGTTGCGGAACAGCGCCGCGGCAATCGTCGGGAAGCAGCGACAGGAGTATTGCAGGCGGCCATCGGCATACACGAGCTTGGGGCCGATGACACCGGCGTCGGGGTGGGCATCGGCGAACCGCACCAGCTCAGCGAGGGCCCCCGCGGGGACTACCGTGTCGGGGTTCAGCAGCAGCAAGTAGCGTCCCTTGGCGCGCGCCATCGCCTGCACGTTCGCCGCGGCGAACCCGGCGTTGTGGTCGTTGGCGATCAGCGCGACCCCGGGGAACTGCGTCGCCACCAGCGCGGGGGTCCCGTCGCCCGAGGCGTTGTCGACGACGATGGTCTCGCTGGCAGCGTCGGCGGCACCGTCGTGCAGGGACGACAGGCAGCGGGCCAGGTCGGCGGCGACGTTCCAACTCACGATGCAGATGGAGATGTCCATCTACTCTCGCGCGCTCTCCTGCGCGGGGCTCAGCGGCTCGGCCTCCTCGATCAGCATGATCGGGATGTCGTCACGGATGGGGTAGGCCAGGGCGCAGGCATGACAGATCAGCTTCTCGCCGGTGCATTCCAGGTCGCCCTTGCATTGCGGGCAGGCCAGGATCTCCAGCAGTCTGGCGTCGAGCATGATGCACTCCTCCATTCGGGGTTGTGGGCGGGACGACCCCTCAGCGCTCCTGCACGCGAGCCCACAGCGCCCGCAGCGCGTACGCGACCCTGAGCAGCCCGACCGTCAGCGCATACACCAGCGGCGCGCGTTTGCCCCGGTAGTGCTTGTGGTAGTAACGCAGGAAGCTGCGGCCCGACTCGGCGACCATCGCTCGCTTGGCCAGGCGGGTGGAGCCACCGTGGTGGTGAACCATCGTGGCGCTGGGTGTAAACCACACCTCCCAGCCCGCCGACCATAGCCGTTGGCACAGATCGACATCGTTGAAGAACATCGGGAACTCTTCGTCGAACAGGCCGACCTCCTCGAGCGCCTCCGCCCGCAGCAGCAATGCGGAGGCCATGGGCTGGTCGACAGCCCGGTCGTCGTCATGGCCCCACCAGGTCATCCGATACCGGCCGCACAGGCGGGAGCGCGGGAACAGCCGGCTCAGGCCCAGAAGCTCACACAGCACCGCCGGCGGATCGGGGAAACTGCGGCAACTGCGTTGCGTGCGTCCGTCCGGGTAGACCAGGCGCGGGGCCACGGCGCCGACTCGCGGGCGCCCGGCGAGCCAGGCCACCAGGGCCGGCAGGGCCGGCCCACTCACCTCGATGTCGCTGTTGAGCAGCAGCCACAGTGGCGCGCGGGCAACGCGCAGAGCCTGGTTGTTGGCCGCCGCATAGTACATGTTCCGGGGGTTGGCGATCAGCTCAACCGCCGGGAAGCTCTCGCGGACCATCTCGGCGCTGCCATCGTCGGAGGCGTTGTCGACGACGATGACCTGCAGTGCCAGGTCCCCGCGAGCGGCCTCGATGCTGCTCAGGCAGGCCCGCAGGAGCTCGCGCGTGTTCCAGTTGACGATGCAGATGGACAGGTCAGTAGTCGGCAGCGACATCGGCGTTGGTTCCTCGTCGGGGAGGGCGGATTCGCGTAGGCCGACCGTCCCGGTCGGCGAGACCTTGTCGAGCGAGACGCTCGACCTACGCGGCCACTCACGATGCGGTCTGGTGTCCGTCCTCTCCTCGGCCACGGCCGCCCCCGGCACCGGAACCGTTAGCCGAGGTGCCTGTCGGCGCGCAGCAGCCCCAGCGCCGCCAGCAGGAGCTCGCCATTGGTGCGGGCCGCCTGCGCGGCCTCCACGCGGTGTGCCGGCAGCAGCGACATCGCGCCCGACCACAGCGTTTTGGCCGACGCAGTCAGCGTCGCCATCGCCCGCAGCGCCAGCGCGCTGCACAGGCCGTGGTGCTTGCGGAAGTAGCGAAAGGCGGCCAGGTGCAGCGGGATCAACTCCTCGGCTTCGTCGCCGCCCCAGGAGCGGCCGGGGTGGTGCACGATCTGCACCGCCGGCAGGTACCACCGCTCGAGGCCGGCGCGTTGGAGGCGCTTCTGCCAGTCGAGCTCCACCGCCTGCAGGAAGAAGTCCTCGTCGAGCGGACCCACGCGCTCCCACGCGGCGCGCGTGAACATCAGGGCGGCGGCGCTCAGCCAGTCCACGCCCCGGGGCTCCGCATGGTCCCACCAGGTCATCTCGAAGTGACCGAACACCTTGCTCTTGCTGAAGGCGCGCGCCAGCCCCGTGAGGTCCCACAGCGCGTTCATGAGGGTGGGGAACTCCCGGCACGACATCTCCGGCTCGCCGGCGGCGGTGACGAGGCGGGGGCCTACCGCCCCGATCCATGGCCGCTCCCGTACGAACCGGAACAGCCCGTCAAGCGCCCCGTGGTCAACGCGCGTGTCGGGATTGAGCATCATCAGCACCTGGCCGCCGGCTTTGGCCAGGCCCTGGTTACACGCTACGGAGAAGCCGCGATTGTCGGGGTTGGCGATGGCGCGCACCCAGTAGCAGTCCTGTGCCAGCATCTGGACCGTGCCGTCGGTGGAGCCGTTGTCGACCACGATGACTTCGTGCTCCACCGTCGGGCGGTGCGCGCGGATGCTCGCGAGGCACTCCCGCAGCTTGTCTTTGCACTGATAGCTGACGACGCAGATTGACAGATCCATCTAGGAGGAGGTCTCCCGCTCAAGCTCGACATTCCACTGCAAGATCAGGTCACACAGCTCACGGATGGCGCCCCTGCCGCCGCCATGGGCGGTGATGATGTCGGCGACGGCCCGCACCGCCGCGACAGCGTCGGCGGGGCAGGCTGCGAGACCCGCGGCCGCCATCGCCGGCAGGTCGTTGAGATCATCGCCCATGTAGACAACCTGCGCCGGCGTCAGACCACGGCGCTCAAGCAGACGGCGGACGCAATCCCCCTTGTCCTCAACACCGTTGCAGACCTCATCGATTCCCAGCCTGGCGGCACGGGCCCGCGTAATGTCCGAATCGTCGCCGGTAACCCAGGCCACGATGACACCCGCCTGCTGCAGCACGCGCACGATGTAGCCGTCCTTGACATCGAAGCGCTTCAACGCCTGGCCGGCCGCATCGAAGTACATGCCCCCGTCGGTCCACACGCCATCGACATCGGAGATGAGGGCGCGCACGGCGGTCGCAGGTCTGGTGGTCGCTGTCAAGGTGGCCTCCGGAAAGCGTGAGTCAGTGTGGGGACGGCGGGCCGTCCTCCGGCCCTGTTGGGCGGGTTCTGCCGCCCCGGTCGGGGCTCAGGTCGGGTGTCGGTCTGGCGCACCACCAGCTCCCGAGCCTGTCGCGAAGGCCGCGTCGCGTGGGGTGCCGTTCCACCTCTCCCCCCGGGAGAGGTCGCCCGAAGGGCGGGTGAGGGCGCTGATATCCACTACCACACCCGCCCTCACCCCAACCCTCTC
>CAZIWQ010000596.1:0-5000 GCA_964542355.1 uncultured Armatimonadia bacterium | reverse complement strand
AGAAGCCGCAGCGACGAAGGATCACATTCCGCATACAAGCGCCTTCGGCTGATGCCGATCCTTCGCCCGAAGACCGCGCAGCGGTCTGGGCTCAGGATGACAGGCAGGCGGAACGACGCGAAAGACAACGGCGTCGGGACGGTCGACCTACGCATCGGCGCGGCGCCGAGGAGTTGACTATGCCTGCAGTCTGGCTGGAAGCGGAAGCCTTCGACGAGCTCGGCGGCTGGGTCATCGACCAGCAGTCGATCGATCAGATGGGCTCGGCGTACATCATGGCCCACGGCATGGGGGTCCCGGTGCCGGATGCCGCGACCGTCTGCCAGGTCCCTGAGTCCGGCGAGTGGACTGTGTGGGTCCGCACGCGTGACTGGACCGCGCCCTGGGGACGCGGAACACCCGGGGGAACGTTCCGGGTCAGGATCAACGGAACGGTCCTGCCGGAGGTCCTGGGGACGAACGGGGCCGATTGGGCGTGGCAGCGAGCGGGGGTCGTCTCCCTCGAGCAAGGCCCGGCCACCGTCGCGCTGCATGACCTGACCGGCTTCAACGGTCGTTGCGACGCGCTGTTCCTGACAACCGACCCGGGACAGGTCCCCCCGGACGAACCCGGGGAGCTCGCCCGGTTCCGCCGAGCCGCGGCCGGCATCGTGTGCACAGATGACCCGCAGGTCTATGACCTGGTGGTGGCCGGCGGAGGGATTGCCGGGATCTGCACCGCCATCGCCGCCGCCCGCACCGGGTCGAAGGTCGCGCTGATCCACGACCGCCCGGTCATGGGTGGCTGCAATAGCTCCGAGATCCGCGTGCCGCTGGGCGGCCTCGTCCACGTCCCTCCCTATCCCCAACTGGGGAACGTCGTGGACGAGGTCTCCCCCATCACCGGCCGACCGGGGGTGCTGCCGGCCGAGTTCTACGAGGACACCCGGAAGGCGAACGTCTTCCAGACCGTGCCCGGCGACCGCTGTCGGCTCATGCTCAGTGCGCGCGTCGTCGCGGTGGAGAGGGACGAGGGCGATCCGCAGAGGATCGCGGCCCTCATTGCGCGGGACGTCCGTACCGGCGCCGAGACGCGGCTCCGGGCGCGGCTGTTTGCCGATTGCACGGGCGACGCTGTCGTTGCGCGCATGATGGACGCTGAGGTCATGTACGGCCGCGAGCCGCGCGACAAGTTCGGTGAGTCGCTGGCGCCGGTGGTGGGCGACGACCAGGTCATGGGCATGTCGGTCATCTGGTGCTCAGAGCAGGCCGATGAGCCGCAGACGTTCCCCGACATCGACTGGGGGATCGAGGTCACCGAAGACAACGTCTACTACGTGCGCAGCGGCGACTGGGAGTGGGAGACCGGCCAGTACCGCAACCAGGCCGAGGCGACGGAGTACATCCGCGACTATGGGCTGATGGCCATCTTCGCCAACTGGTCGTATCTGAAGAACCACTCGCAGCGCCGGGACGAATACGCCGGCGACCGGCTCCGCTGGATCACTGCGCTCGGCGGGAAGCGGGAGAGCTATCGGGTGGTCGGCGACTGCATCCTCACCCAGAACGACATCGAGGGCGACGCAGTCCACCCGGACGCGACCGGCTCGATTACCTGGAGCATCGATCTCCACTTCCCCGATCCGGAGCACATCGCGAAGTTCGCGGAGCCGTTCCGCTCGTGCGCCTACCACCGCAATCTCATGCGTCCCTATCCGGTGCCATACCGCTGTCTCTACGCGCGGGACGTGAGGAACCTGTTCCTGGGGGGGCGCATCATCAGCGCCTCGCACGTCGCGTTCGGAGCGCTGCGGGTCATGCGCACACTGGGGCTGCTCGGAGAGGTAGTGGGGATGGCCGCGACAATCTGCGCGAGGGAGGGCCTCTGCCCGCGAGACCTCTACCCCTCACGGTTTGGCGAGCTCCAGGCGATGATGGCGCAGGGCGTGCCGGCCCCGGCGACGTACCATCCCGGTGGGACGGGCCGCAAGTACGAAGGCTACCATTTCGCGGACACGGGACACCTGGGCGTCTATCCTGAGCGTCATGAGAAGCTCGATGACCCGCAGGTGCAGGAGCGGGTCAAGGCGTTGGGCCTGCAGCACATGGAGTGACTGGGCCGTTACCCTTGTGGGAGGAGTGGTGCTGACTCATGAAACGGTCGCTTGCCACAGTCGTCTTCCTGCTCGCGTTGACCTTGCCGGTGCATCCCCAGGGAGCTGAGGCCCCAGAACCCTCGGCCAACGGGAAGGCGGGAGCTCCGCCGGCATCGGCGAATGTACAGGTGCCCCCGGGCAGCCGGGCCGCTCCGGTGGGCCTCACCCCGCCGCGGGTGCTGTACACGCCGGCGACCCCGCGCCCCATGGCGCAGGCGCTCCCCTCGGTGTCCTCCCAGACGCCCGGAGCTGCATGGCCGGCCGCCGGTGTGGACGCCCTCTTCCAGTCCTGTCCCGTACTCGCCCAGGTCCTGGCCGTGCTGCAGTTCTACCACACGTTCTTCGTGTTCATCGGCCTCCTGCTCCTGGTCGGCCTGGGCGGGACCGTCCTGCTGCGTCGGGTGGCACGGCCGGCGGAAGCAGCCCCCGGTCAGTCTCCGCCCCCGGGCCCGGGCACTCTCCGCTGGTTGGCGGTCTGCAGCGCACTTGCCTGGCTATTTGCCCTGATGGTGGCCTCGGAGGCCGTCCAACTCCAGTGGGCCGCGAAGATACTGTCACCCCTGGGGTATCTCCTGGGGTCGCTCGTGAGGGCGATCGTGTGGCTCGCGGTGGCGGCACTGATCGTCTACGGCTTCAGCGGACCGGGACGTGAGTTGGTGCTCTCGCTGCTTGGGTGGGTGTATCTGCGCTACCATCCAGGCCGCCCGGGCAAGGACCAGGAGTTCGACCTGGGCGCAGGATGCAAGGGGAAGGTGTATTGCGTGGACCCCCTGGTCACCACCTTTGAGGTCGCCGGGCGGCAGTTCGAGAAGCGGCCCAATGCGTGGCTCATGCGGACCCACTTCGGCTGGGACGCACCGGGCCCCCCCCGGTAGAGAGGAAGGCGACGAGAGCGACAACTGCTGTTGGGATGGCAACGTCGCTCCGGACGGTACGTTCTACTTCCCCCTCTCCTCCGAGGCGGGGGAGTCGGATCACACCAAGCTCGTTCGGTATGACGCTGAGACGAACGCAGTCGTCGATTGCTACTCCGCGGGCGACCTGATCCGCCCCCACCCGCGCCATCTGCCTGCGAGCAAGCTGCACACCGCCATGAACTTCCTGCCCGACAGGAGGGTCATCGCCACCACCCACTGCACCGATCGCGCGAAGCAGCACCCCGAGTGGATGCCCTTCGGCCATCACAACCATGTCGTGACACTCGGGCCGCGCTAAGCATGCTTCCATGGGTCCGCCTCGTGGTGGGAGCCGAGAGGAGAACGGCGTCTCGGCGGCGGGGGGCGAAGCGAAGAGGAGGAACAAGGCATTGCCCCCACCGGATCCACGGGTTGCCACCCGTGGCTGCTTTCTGAGCACCCCCATTCGGGGGCTCCACGGTCCGCCGCTTCGCGGCGAACTGTGCGTTGCCGAGACCCACTGCCTAATCCCTAACGCGGCACTAGAGACCCGGCCGAAGAGGCCACTTCCGGCCGGGTCTCTGGTGATGGAACGGCTGTGAGTGCCGTCTGCGGGCCTCTGAGCGTACCGTCGCGGCCTCAGAACGGCTCTTCGGCCGCTCTTATGGCGCCCCGTCACGCATGAACCGTCGGGTGTGGCCTGCAGTGCGAGACGAGCGGAGGTTGAGGAGACGGCGGCGCACGGCGAGACCCCATGACCTGAGTACAGAACAGGCAGGAGGTCCTGGCGCGCGTGAGGAAGACACAACACTCCCAAATCGGCGCGACCGATCGCGCCCCTACACTGCGCTGGAGGCCTCACCCATGATCCTGGACCGTCTCGAGAACGCAAGCCGCTACCTCCCGGTGCTCAAAGGCCTCGACGCCGCCTTTGCCTTCCTGAGCCAGGCGAACCTCGCCGAGCTCGCGCCGGGGCGCCACGACCTGGCGCCCGACTGGGTCCATGCCATGGTGATCCGCGGCGAGGGCAATGGCACCGCGGGGGCAAAGCTGGAGGCCCACCGCAAGTACCTCGACATCCAGTACGTCGTCGAAGGCACCGACCTCATCGGCTGGAAGACCACGGCCCACTGCACCCAACCGGAGGGCGAGTTCGACGAAGAGAAGGACTTCATCCTCTACACCGATCCTCCCGATGCGTGGGTTGCGCTCGCACCCGGGACCTACGCGATCCTCTTCCCCGAGGACGCGCACGCGCCGATGGCCGGCGAGGGACCGCTGCACAAGATCGTGGTGAAAGTGCGGGTGGAGTAGTGCGGGCCGGCAGAACCGGCTTCGCCATTCCCCCCAGGTCGTCCGAGCGACCAGGCACGCTCTCGTGCACGGGTCGACTTCAGTCAGCGGGATGACGGCCCCCGGGGTACGGGCCTGAAGCGCACCGCTTAGCGGCGCCGCGGGTCGCCCTGGAACCACGACCGGCGGCGTTGCGTCCAACCCGCAGATGAAGCGGGGCCGGCATGGCCGGGAGCGTGCAACCTGGGCACGGCGGAGGGATGCGAGATGGGGAAGTCAGCATGTACCGGTTCCGCAGTCGTCGTCATGGTGTGTCTGTTCGCCCGGGGGGGAGCTGCCGACGGTGGGTTCTTCCGTGAGACCACGACTGCCGCAACGGTCGAGTCGGGGCACCAACGGGCCGTGATCGCCTTCGATGGGGGTCGTGAAACGATCCTCCTGCAGACCGCCTATGCCGGTCAGCAGGCAGACTTCGCCTGGGTCATCCCCACCCCGACCCGCGCGCAACAGGCGGACTTCGGCACCGCAGACCCCGCCGTGTTCGCCGACCTGTACAGCTTTACGGAGCCGTTGGGACGTGAAGTGGTCAGCGGCGGCAGCGGGTTCGGCTGTGGCGAGGGATGCGGGGGCGGCAGCGAGGGGGGATCGTCCGACGGCAATGGAGCACCAGGCACGG
>CAZIWQ010000595.1:0-5001 GCA_964542355.1 uncultured Armatimonadia bacterium | reverse complement strand
GTGCGCGCCCTACAACGACAGACGGCAACGGCCGCATGCTGTCGGCGCGTGGGCGACAGCCAAAGAGGGCGCACCGCCCGGCACAGCGAACTGACCCTCATCCTGACACCCTCAGAGGTCCACCGCCATGAGAGCAGCAGCGTTCCTCGCGACGCTTCTCACCCTGTGCGCAACCGTCTCCGCCCAGCAACCCCCGATCCGCCTGGCCGAGAAGTGGACCGACCCCTACACCGGGGAGGCCGCCACCGGCAAGCATGTGATCGCCCTGTGGCAGTTCGACGCCGGCGCGGAGCTGCGCGACCTGTCCGGCAATGGCCACGACCTGACCCTCAACGGCGCGAAGCTGGTCCCGGAGGGGCGGTTCGGCGGAGGGCTGCAGTCGTTCCGCGGGTGGCCGGACGAGGACAAGCCCCACCACGCGACCGCCCGGCCCGACCCGCGCCTGTCGCCAAAGGGTGCCTTCACGCTTGAGCTGTGGCTCATGCCCGGGCCGGAGCTGGTGGGTTACCCGGAGGCCATCCTGCTCGACAAGAAGTACGGCGACCATGCCGACTATCAGCTTGCGCTGGGGGCGGCCGACAGCAGTGAGCGGCGCAGCCTGCGGGCCTATCTGGGCTTCGGCGTCGACAGCGTGACCTTCGCGGCCGAGCCGGCGCGCTACGAGACCGGGGTGTGGCACCACGTGGCCTTCACCTATGATGGCGCCGGCACGGGACGCTTCCTCCGCGACGGGGTGGCGCTGGGCGGGAGCACCGCGGCCGGTCGTGGCGCCATCTGCCCCGGCCGGCGCGAGCTGCATCTGGGTGACCGCGTCGGCAGCCTGTATCACGGCTTCCCCGGCGTGCTCGACCAGGTGCGCCTGTGCAACGGTGTCCTCGAGTTCCGGCCGGTCCTGCTGGCCGTCAGCTCCGAGCGCTCCGCCTTCGTGCGGATGGAGCCGGCCGCGGTGGCTGTCACCGCCACCAATACCGGCACCGCACCGCTGAGCGGGGCGCGGCTGACCCTGTCGATGGGGGGCCGGGCCATGCGCGAGGTGGCGCTCCCCGAGCTCGCCTCGGGGGCGAGCTCGACCAGCGAATACCCCGTCGACACCCGCCTGCGGCCGGACCGCTATCGGCTCGTCGCCCGCGTGGAGCTGCCCGGCGACAAGCCCTATGTGAGCGAGGAGAGCTTCGCCATCACCATCGTGCCACGGCCGCTGCCGCAGCGCTTCCCGGTGATGATGTGGGGGGGCGCCGGCGCGAGGGACCGGCCGCGCCTCAAGGACCTGGGCTTCACCCACTACATGGCGCTGCACTGCAGCCCGGACGGGATCTGGAAGGCCGGCCGGCCGGCGAGCCCTGCCAGCAACCAGGAGGCGCTGCAGGGCACGCGGCGCGAGCTGGACGAAGCGCTCGCCGACGGCCTGGGGGTCCTCGGCTATCTGTACCCCGGCCGCTGGGCACGCAGCCTGGCTCAGTACCGCCGGGTGGACCGTGCGGGCAAACCGTACCAGACCGCCACTCCGGACATCTGCGCCTCGTTCCCCGTCATGAAGGACTTCTGCTTCAATGTCGGCGCCTCGATCGCGCAGGCGTATGGCACGTTCCCGGGCCTGCAGATCGTCGACCTGCACAGTGAGGTGCGCGGCGAATCCGCCCCCTGCTTCCACGCGCACGATCAGGCGGCATTCAGACAGTTCGCCGGCTACGACATCCCGGCCGAGGTCCGGAGCATGTACGGGGTGGCCTACCAGAGCCTACCGGGCTTCCCGGCTGACCGCGTCATCCCTGACGACTATCCCCTGTACGTCTACTACAAGTGGCTGTGGGGGCCGGGGGACGGCTGGAACGCGCTGCACACCGCACTCGACCAGGGGCTGAAGTCGACGGGCCGCACGGACATCACCACGTTCTTTGCCCCCGCGGTGCGGGCCGCCAGCGTGTGGGGGAGTGGGGGCGAGGCGGATGCCATCGCCCAGTGGAGCTACTCGTACCCCGACCCGCTGCGCGTGGGGATGGATACGGACGAGCTGTTCGCGATGGCCGCGGGAGCGGCGAAGCCGCAGCAGGTGATGACCGCGGTGCAGATCATCTGGTACCGGTCGCAGACCGCTCCCGAGCCGGGGGAGAGCGCGGCCGCGCAGACCGCGCGCTTCAGCGACAAGGACACGCGCGCCGCCGGCACGCCCGCCGGGGCCCGACCGGCCGGGTACCGCGCCGACTGGGAGCGCGAGCAGCCGGACGCGCGCTTCATCACCATCGCTCCCATGCACCTGCGCGAGGCCGTGTGGACTAAGCTCGCGCGGCCTGTGCAGGGGATGATGCACCATGGCTGGGAGTCGCTGGTGGAGACGGGCGAGCGGGGGGCATACCGCTATACCCACCCCGACACCGCCGGCGAGCTGCGCCGGCTTGCTCGCACGCTCTACGAGCCACTCACTCCCACGCTGATGCAGGTTCCCGACCGCAAGGCGGATGTTGCCTTCCTCGAGAGCTTCGCCGCGCAGATGCTCGCCCGGCGGGGCAACTACGGCTGGAACAGCGGCTGGGCCGGCGATGTGTACCTGACGCTGGCCTACGCCGGCCTGCAGCCGGAGATCGTCTACGACGAGACCATCGCGCGGCGCGGACTCGAGGGGTTCCGGGTCCTCGTCATGGTGGATTGTGATGTCATCACGCGCAGCATGGCCGACAAGATCCTCGCGTTCCAGCAGCAGGGCGGGATCGTCATCGGGGACGAGCGGCTGACGCCGGCGGTCAAGCCCGAGATTCTGTTGCCGAGCTTCGAGCGGCCGAAGGAGGCCGACCGGGCCCGCGCGCTGCTGCAAGAGGCTGCCGCCCGCCTGCGGCGCGAGCTGGACCCGCACTACCAGCGCTACGCGGCGTCCTCGAACCCGGACGTGGTCACGCGCTGCCGCCAGGCCGGCACGACCGACTATCTGTTTGCCATCAACGACCGGCGCGAGTTCGGCACCTATGTCGGCCACCACAAGCTGGTGATGGAGAATGGCCTGCCTTCGGAGACGACCCTCACGCTCGCGCGCCCGGCGGGGTTTGCCTATGACCTGGTGCGGTCGTGTCCGCTGCCGACGACGGTGGTTGCCGGACACCTGGAGCTCAAGTCGACCCTCGGGCCCTGTGACGGGCTGCTGGTGATGGTGACAGAGCGGGAGATCGCCGGTGTGCGGCTCGAGGCTCCGGAGACGGCGCCCTGTGGCAGCGCAGTGGGGCTCAAGCTCGCGGTGGTGGACGCGACCGGCAAGCCGGTGGACGCGGTGGTGCCCCTCAAGCTGGAGCTGCTGGACCCCAACGGTCGCCCCGCGGAGCGCAGTGGGTACTACGGGGCGAAGGGCGGACAGTTGACGGTGAGCGCGGACCTCGCGCCCAATGATGTCCCGGGGCTGTGGCGTCTGCGGGTGACGGAGCTGGCCGCGGGGCACACCGCCGAGGCGTACGTGAAGGCTCGCGACCTGTGGGGGGCCGGGAGCTAGACCAGAGCGACTACGGCTGCGGAGTAGCCGAAAGGGGGCCGGGCAGGTGAGTCAGGGAGTGCCTGAGGGCGATGGCAAGCCGCAACCCGTCGTGCGACACTACTTCGTGGACGAGGCGGGCGATGGGGTGCTCTTCAGCCGCAGGGGAAGGCCACTCGCGGGCACACCTGGGTGTTCCCGCTACTTCATGCTGGGCTTGGCCGACGTGCGCGACCCGATTGCGCTCGAGCGCGATCTGGCCTGCCTGCGCGCGCAGTTGCTCGCCGATCCTTACTTCAGTGGCGTGCCATCCATGCATCTCGGGGCGGGCAAGACTGCGCTCTACTTCCACGCGAAGGACGACCTCCCAGAGGTGCGCCGCGAGGTCTATACTCTCCTCAAGCGACACGACTGCCGGTTCATCGCTGTCGTGAAGGACAAGGCTTGTCTCCTGGAGTATGTGAAGCAGCGTAACGAGCGGGAGCAGGACTACCGCTATGCGCCGAATGAGCTCTACGCCTCCATGGTCCGGCGCCTATTCGGGTCCCTCCTGCACAAGCACGATGACTATGACGTAGTCTTCGCGAGGCGCGGCGCCGCGGACAGGGCCGCTGCCCTGCTCCACGCGCTGGAGACGACGCGCGACGAGTACTGCACGAAGTGGGGCATCACCACGAGTTCGTGCGTGCGCGTCCGCCCGGTCGCCTCAGCGTCGATGGCTGGCCTCCAGGCGGCTGACTACTTCCTGTGGGCCCTGCAGCGCCTCTACGAGCGGCGCGAAGGCCGGTATCTTGGGTACATCTGGCCGCTTGTTCGGCTCGTGGTTGACCTGGACGGTGGCGGGCAGAACGCGGGAGGAAAGGTCGTCCGCTATACGCAGAGAAAGCCGCTATCGCTAGCGGCTTTCAAGGGGGTGCCAGGGATATAGTAGCGAGCTGACCGCAGTCAGACGCTCACACGGGTGAACCCGAGTTTCGTCCCTGCACACTATCATTATACCCACCCTCGATGCCGATAGTCAACACCACTGCGACACCCGACAGCGGCATCGTTCTTGGCTGATGGGCTGCTGGGGCCCGCTGGTGTGTTGCGGCTACGGTCTGGGTGCGGGACCCCAGCAGTCCATCAGCAAGAAACGATGCTCCTGGGGATGACCTGGGCTACTTCATGGTCGAGGCGGTGCGGCTCGTTCCTCGCCGCTGGCCCTCGCAGTCCGGCCCCTCCGCACGACCGCGCGCGCCGTCACCATCGCTCCCATGCACTTGCGCGAGGCCGTGTGGACCGAGCTCGCCCGGCCGGTGCAGGGGATGATGCACCATGGCTGGGGGGCGCTCGCGGAGACAGGTGAGCGCGGACCTCGCGCCCAACGATGTCCCGGGGACGTGGCGTCTGCGGGTGACGGAGTCGGCGGGGGGCCATAGTGCCGAGGCGTACCTCAGGGTAACAGCTCCGTAGTCGTCAGGTCGGAGCAGGACGGCGCCGCTCACTGCCCCGGGGCCCGGACCTCCTCCGTCGGCCCCAGCAGCTTGCCTTCCAGGCGGGTCCAGGGC
>CAZIWQ010000594.1:0-5003 GCA_964542355.1 uncultured Armatimonadia bacterium | reverse complement strand
TCCCCCCGGGAGAGGGCCGGGGTGAGGGCATGCCCCGATCTTCGGAGCAGAGGGGGCCGGGGGGTGAGGTGTCGCCATGGCCCGCGTGTCGCGTACATGCCACGGCCGAGCCGCTTACGCCCAGACACTACGAAAGCGAGCGAGGAGCTAACAGATGGGGCGTCTTCGTCTTCTCCGACCCATGTGGGTTTCCGTCATACTGCTGGTGGCGTGCGCGGCCACGACGGCGGCCGCCGCCTCGCTCAACCAGGGCATCCTGGAGTTCCGCCGGGGCGATCTCACCCAGGCGCTGGCCACCTTCGCCGCGGTGCTGGCGGATGAGCCGGGGAACACCAGCGCGCGGTTCTGGCTCGGGCGCGGGCAACTCGCGAGCGGCCACTATGAGGCCGCCGCGGACACCTTCGAGCGCGTGCTCGCACAGTACCCGGGCTCGGTCGACGCCCACTACTGGCTGGCGATGACCTACCTGCGGTGGGGGCGTGCCGGTGAGGCGCGAACCCACCTCGAGACTGTGCTCAAGCTCGACCCCCAACACGCTGCCGCCCGCGAGGCACTCGCACAGATCCCCCAGACGGCAACGGCACCGCCGAGCCCGCAGCCGGCACCGCAGCCGACCGCGGGCAGCCGCCTCGCGCTGGACGCCGGTACGCTGCCGGTTGACGTGGGGACGGTCGACCTGGTGTCCGGCAATGTCTATGACTACACCTTCAGCAGTGCCCCCACGGATTGGCTCGCCCGGAGCGGCCTGTGGGCCATCACGAACCGCTGGACGTGCAGTCCCCAGTGGTCGTGGGAAGGCGGCTTCGCCGCCGAGGGGCCGGCCGCACTCTGGAACAAACGCGAGTTCACCGGTGATGTGACCGTCGAGACCTACTTCGGCTTCAAGATGGGTATGGGCGAGGTGCACTCGTACAAGAACCCCACCGACCTCAACATCTCCCTGTGCGCGGATGGCGCCAACCTCGACAGCGGCTACGCCTTCATGGTCGGCGCCGCCGGCAATACCGACAGCCGGATCATGCGGGGCTCGCGCGTGCTGGGCGCCGGCACCTCGCCGCAGTCACTGCTCCCCATCTTCGAGGACGGCTATCCCTCGACTTACGATTTCCACCGCAAGTGGTGGTCGGTCCGCGTGCGTAAGCATGGCGGCAAGCTGGAGCTGTACCTCGACGAGCGGCTGGTGGCCGAGGCGACCGATCCGGCACCCCTCAACCTGGGGCGCGTGGCCCTGTGGACGTATGACAATGGAATCATCGTCTCACGCGTCAAGATCTACTACGAGGGGGAGCGGCAGGAACGGACCGCGATCCCCGGGGAGGAACAGTTGCGGCCGACCCGCACCCGGGTTGCGCCGTCCCTGTTCACCGTCTCCTCCAGCACTCATCCCTCGGTGCAGAACGACTTCGAGACCGACCTCGGCACCTGGGCGGTGCAGAACGAGAAGCTCCCGGTCGCCCTGACGCTGGCCGAGCCCGGTGCGGGTGACACCGGCCACTGCCTGGCGGTCACCAACGCCATCTCGGGAGGCACGTTCGGGGCCACTGTGATCCCCGGGGAGTTCCTGGTGGACGAGGTGCCCCAGCTCGCCTTTGACTACAAGCTGCCGGCCGATGGCGGGGTGAAGGCGAACCTGTACCTGGAGCTCGCCGATCAGCAGTACGAGGTCATCTTCTGCGGGCCGCCCTCCGGGGCCGCCCGCGCGGAACAGATCGGCGCGATCCAGGGCGTCCGCGCGGATGGCCAATGGCATCGGGCCGAGTTTGATCTGCTAGGGTCGCTGCGGCACCGTCTGGGAACCACGAAACCCCTGCGGGCCCGCGCACTGTGGCTCGGCAACCTGTGCGAGGAGAACTACCTGCTGGCCGGCTTCGGCGCCAACCGCCTGGGAGCCACCTATTGGCTCGACAACTTCACCCTCGATCGCCCCGGCGACAGGCAGGTCCGGCTGGCCTTTGTGCCTCGCCCGGGCACCGCCATCACCGGCTACAGTGTGGCGCTCGACTCCGACCCCGCCACCCGGGTGCCGGAGACCGTGACCACCACCGAATCCTCCGTCGCGCTCACGGCCGAGCGTGACGGCACGTCGTATGTCCATGTCCGGGCCCGGCAGGCCGATGGCACGTGGACGGCGACCCGCAGCCATCGCGTGCGCATCGATCAGTCGCCCCCCGAGATTGCGGGGCTGAACCCGCCCCCCGGCCAGTGTGCGCCGGATGCACCGATCACCGTGTCCCTGCGCGACACGGGCGGCGGTGGGATTGACGAGGAGTCGCTGAAGCTGAGCGTCAATGGTACCTCCGTGCCGCTGGACGGGACCGCCGCCGCCTACGACCCGGCCGCCGGCGCGCTGCAGGTTGATCCCCGCCGGGTGCTCACCCAGTTCCCCGACGGGGCCCCCATCACCATCGCCCTCGCGCCGGTGAAGGATCGCGTCGGCAACCAGATGGCGGCCGGCAGCCAGTGGGCCTACCGCATCGCCTACGCCAACGACACCACCCCCCCTCCCGCACCCGAGCTCAAGTTCGGGGCTGACGCCTACCTGTGCGACGAGGACTACGAGCACGCGATCGGGGAGTTTGTCAGCTACGGGGGCCCGAACGGGGCCCGCCTGTCACTGGACGACACAACCGCGGCGTCCGGCCGGCGTAGCCTGCGCATCTACAACCCGGTGGAAAGCGGCCGGTACGGCATTATCCGCCGGGGGTCGTTCGACGCCGGCAAGTACCGCATCCTGAGCTTCGACTACAAGATCCCCGCGCGCCTGCGCGTCGACATCGCGCTGTACGTCAACGGCGACATGAAGGCGATCAAGTTCAAGGACACCGACAACACTCTGGGCTACATCGGCACGATCGCCGACGTGCGCGATGACAACCAGTGGCACCATGCCGAGGTGAACCTGTACGACATGCTGCGCGCCGACGACCCCGGCGCCGCCAGCTATGTGGTGGACCAGTTCGTGATCGCCGACTGGAACTGGAAAGCCAACATGCGGGGCCAGGTCTACAACCTGGACAACTTCCAGATCATCCCGGTTACCAGTGCGCGGGCCGGTCTCCCGCTGGCGTGGCGGGCGGCGGACATCAGCGGCCTGAGCGGGCTCGCGTGGGGCGCGGACACCACACCGACGACGGAGGCCCCCCGCACGGTGGCGCTGACGGGTCAGGCCGGCACCCTCACCGGCCTGCCGACCACGAACGGCTGGCTCCATGCGCGCGTCCGCGACGGGGCCGGCAACTGGAGCGCCACGCGCACCACGCGGCTGGTGGCCGACAGCGACTGCCCGACAGCCCAGATCACAGCCCCGCCTGCCGGCCAGACGCTGGCCACCTCGACCGTGACACTTCGCCTCGCCGACCAGGGCGTCGCCGGCATTGACCCCGCCAGCGTCGTCCTGGCCGTCGCCGGCGTCGACTACACGGTCAAGAGCGGCGGAGTGGGCGGGCTGACGTATGACTCGACGGCCGCCAGCCTGGTGTGGAACTGCGAGCAGGTGACGCCCCAGCCGATTGTCATCCCCGACCGGACCCGGGTCGAGGTGGCGCTCAAAGCCGCGCGCGACTATGCCGGCAACGCCGTCGCCGAGCTCCCCCGCACGAGCTGGATGATGGACTACTCTCAGGACAAGACGGGCCCGACAGTCGCGGAGCTCAGATCCACCACCCACCGCACGCTGCTGACCGATACGTTCGAGGATGGGCTGCATGGGTGGAGCACTCTGGGGGGCGACGCCGGGGCGAAGGTCGAGCGCGACACCACGACCGCGGCCAGCGGCAAGGCATGCGTGAAGCTGACCCAGCAAAACGCGGGCGGACAGATGTCGGCGACGATCACGCGCGAGCCGTTCCAGGCCGACAGCTATCCCGTCGTCAGCTTCGACTACCGCGTGCCCGCCAACGTCCGGCTGGACCTGGTTGCCCACATGGCCGATGGCAATGACTACGCCATCGCCTTCACCGACAACCCGACCGGTGCCGTCGGGCGCGTCCCGAACGTGCGGGCCGATGGCACCTGGCGCCACGCCGTCGTGGACCTGCAGCCGCTGCTCCGCCAGAAGCAGCCGAAGGACAGTCTCGATGTGGCCTACCTGTATCTGGCCGACCGCAACAACCTCGAGAACCCACCCGGTGTCTCCGCCTGGTTCGACAACTTCATCATCGGCATGGTGGGGACGCGCGGGCCGGTCCTGCGCTGGAAGGCGACCGACACCACCGGCATCACCGGCTATAGCTATGCCCTCGACCGCGAGCCGGGCACGGCGCCCGACGAGACGACAGAGGGCACGGCGCAGTCGTTCAGCAAGACGGGCGGGCTCGAGCGCGGACGCTGGTACTTCCACATCCGTGCCCTCGACGGTGCCGGCAATTGGGGGCCGACTACACACTATGCCCTCATGCACCTGACGGCGAACTGATGCCACTTCCTGGCTCGCGAGCGCTGAGATGAGCACGCCCGCCGCCGCCCGCAGCGAGGGCCGCGGTACGGCCGCCGGGAGCCTCGGCCTGCTCCTGGTCGCGGCCGTCGCCCTGCGCGTCTGGGGGCTGCGGTGGGGCCTGCCCGACGCGACCCACCTGTTCTCCTACCACCCCGACGAGTTCCACTCACTGCGGGGTGCCCTGTCGCTGGCCGCGGGCGACCCGAACCCCCACTTCTTCAACTACGGCAGCCTCTACCTGTACCTGGTCGCCATCGCCTGCACGTGGCACGAGGCGCTGGGTGGCGGCCCCCCCGATCTGTTGGCCGCGCTGGCGCGGGGCGAGGCTCCCCATGCCGAGATGGCGGCCTGGGTGCTGGACGCCCGTCTCGTCGTCGTCCTCTGTGGCGTGCTCACGGTGGCGGTGGTGTGGCTGATCGGCCGTCACCTGGGCGGTCTGCTCGGCGCCACCGTCGCCGGGGGGCTCATGGCGATCCTGCCCCTCCATGTCCTCAACTCCCACTATGCCACGGTGGATGTGCCCCTCGCCCTGATGGTTGCCGCCTGTCTCTACTATGCCGTGCGGCTC
>CAZIWQ010000593.1:0-5005 GCA_964542355.1 uncultured Armatimonadia bacterium | reverse complement strand
CCCGCCTCGATCCACGAGAACGTCGCCTGGGGCCCCCGGATGCACGGGCTGTACCGGGGCGCCGCACTGTCTGACCACGTCGAGCACTGCCTGGCTCGCGCCGGCCTGTGGAACGAGGTGAAGGACAAGCTGCGCAACAACGCGATGTCGCTCTCCGGCGGCCAACAGCAGCGGCTGTGCATCGCCCGCGCACTCGCCGTCGAGCCGGAGATCCTGTTGATGGACGAGCCCTGCTCGGCCCTCGACCCGATCGCCACGTTTCACATTGAGGAGCTGATGTCGCAACTCCTGCCGGAACTCACGATCCTCATCGTCACCCACAACATCCAGCAGGCCGCCCGCGTCTCCGACTACTCGGCCTTCTTCTGGGTAACCGAGGAACGCACCGGACAACTGGTCGAATGGGGCCCCACTGCCCAGCTCTTCCAGTGCCCCGCCGACGAGCGCACCGAACGCTACCTCTCCGGCAAGATGGGCTAGCGCCCAGGCCGTGCACGTATCTGCCCTTGCGCCTTGACACAGAACCCCGCCCCGCCTACTATACCAGTGGTCTCATCTGCTGAACCACTGGTATATGCTTGCGGACGCCGGCCATGAGCACGATAGCCCACACCGGGAAAGCGCAGCAGGTAGCTTCCGCCATCCGTGCCCGCATCACCTCCGGCGCCTACGGTGCCGGGACGCATCTTCCTGCGGAGCGCCTGCTGGCCGCGACCCATGGCGTCGCCCGCAACACGGTCCGCGCCGCCCTCCACGCCCTCGCAAGCGACGGCCTGATCCGCCACGAGGGGCGGCGGGGCGCAGTCGTCTGCGGCCCCCCCACCACCGACGCTCCCGCGACTCTCCTGTTGGTCCTCCCTGCGCCCGAGGACTGTAACCCCGATGAGCTGAGCCCCGAGGCGACGGCCCTGATCGGCCAGACGCTGTGTGCCTGCGGCGGCTCGGCCACTCACTTCCACCTCCAGCGCATGCCCGCGGAGGGGCAGACGCTGGTGCGCGCCGTGCGTCGCACCGGCGCCGCCGGCATCTTGCTCATCGAGTGCCACAACGTGGCTGTGCTCGGCAGGCTCCACGCTGCAGGGATCCCGCATGTTGTCGTGAACCAGGAGCACGATGTCCCCGGGCCGGCGACGCGCGTCGACTTCTGGCGGGTCGGGCGCGAAGCCGCCGCACACCTCCTCGGCCTGGGCCACCGCCGGCTGGGTGTGCTGGCGGGGCCACCCGAGCGGCACATGTACGAGCAGATGCTGGCAGGGCTCCGCGGCCGCTGCGCGGAAGTGGAAGTCTATCTGGACCCCGCCCATGTGGCGCGCATGGCATCGTGCTCCGAGGCAAGCCGCGAGGCCGCGCTCGCGATGCTCTCGCACCGCGACCGCCCTACGGCGCTGTTCTGCACCCGGGATGTGCGCGCCTATGGCGCCTACCTGGCCGCCCGCGAGCTGGGACTGCGGGTCCCCGCGGACCTCTCGCTGCTCGGCTATGACGATATCACGTGGCCGGGGGAGGGCCGCCAGTTTCTCACGACGTTTGCCGAGCCGGCCGGGGAGCTTGGCGGCGCCGCCCTGCGCATGTTGCTAGCATGGGTCCGCACGGCCGAGTCCCCGGAGGACACCGTCATCGCTCCGGCACTTGTCGTGCGCGCAAGCACCGCACCAGCCTGTCAGTGAAACGACGTGCCGCGGTGGTCGCCACCGCCTGCGGCCGGCGAGAACTCTGGCTGGAAGAGCGGGGGCAGGACGGGGTCTGGGGCCTGTGGCCCCAGCGGGGTTTGGGGCGGAGCCCCAAGCCGTTCATCAATAGATCGGGCTAGTCGGGAGGCACCGACCATGAAGTTCGAGCGAGGAACGTGCAGGACCGGATCGGTCATCCAGCGGGCCGAGGCCATGGGGCTGAACCCCCGCATGCTCTACGAAACCGTCATCGAGCTCGCCAGCGAGGGCCTGCTCACTGCGCGCTGCGTCAACGCCGCCGCCGGCGTGCTGCTCACCGAGCTCGGGCTGGCGGAGTACTTCTTCCGCAACATCTCGCGGGACGCCCTCAAGCGCGTGCTGCGCGCCGTCGCCAACAACATCCAGGTGCGGCCAGACGACGAGGTGGTCCTACGTAGTGAGGTCTCCGAGGCGCAGTTCGACATCGACGGCGGGGTCCAGGCCCGGATCGCCACACCGGAGACCCGCGACCGGATGGAGGCGGTGCTCAACGCCGTCATGAACGGCAATCGGGTGGAGTATTACTTCAGCCCCGAGAACTCCTACTACACATATATCGTGCACGCCGAGACGCCGCCCCCGCTCCGACCGGGAAGCACGCCCGAGAGCCTGTTCGCCTTCGCCGACGACCCGGCCGTGCCCCCGCGCACCCGCAAACGCTACGTCGACTTCCTGAAGCGCAGCCGCCGACAAGTCGTGCCGCTGGTGGACGTCTCGCCCTCCGAGACGACGGGTGAGACGCGCATCATGTTTTGCGATGACTTCAGCCACTCGGTGCTGCCGGTCATCCGCCAGATGCTCGCGAGCGAGGGGCTCGTCTTGCGTCGCGCCTACTGGGAGACCTATCGCGGCAGTGGCGGACGGCTGGAGTCAGTCTGCTCGCTCTACCTGGACGGCAGCCACACCGACAGCCACCTGCAGCAGGCCGTCACTCACCTCCAGTCGCTCCTGGCCATCCAGTCCGGCGACCTCGACGACATGTACGTGTCGGGGCAGCTCACCTTCCGGGAGTACCTGTTCGCCTCGGCGGCCATGGCCTTCGTCCATAGCTTCATCCACAAGGACCAGCAGATTGACCTGGACATCATGGACGGCCTGTCGCGCATGGAGCTGCGCAACGCCTTCGCCCGCCGGGTCTTCGACTCCAGCCGCTCCGAATACACGCGGGGGTGGGTGCTCCAGACGATCCGCTCGAGCCCCGAGCTGATCAAGTGGCTTTACCGCCTGTTCGACCGCAAGTTCAACCCCGCGCACAAGACCCGCCCCCACCCCGCGCGGCTCGAGCGCGAGGTCGCTCAGTTCCGGCGCCAGGCTGCCATCTCGTTTGTGGACGATAGCACCGCGTATGACATCTTCAGCTTCATGGCGCGGATGGTCACCCAGGTTCAGAAGACCAACTTCTACCAGGCGAAGAAGCGCTCCCACGCCTTCCGGCTCGACCCCGCGCTGCTCGACCCCCTGGTGTTCGCGGGGCCGGTGTATGGCGTGTTCTTCGTGCTTGGCTTCTACGCCACCGCCACGCACATGCGGGCCGAGGATGTTGCTCGCGGCGGCGTACGCCTGATCCGCGTTACCGACAGCAACTACGCCGAAGAGCTGGACAAGATGCCACTGCTCAACTACGCCCTGGGGCCCGTGGCGCAACGCCTCAAGCACAAGGACATTGCGGAGAGTGGCGCCAAGGGCGTCGTCGTACCGCACCAGGAGTTCGCGCATGAGGGTCTCCGCGCCACGCTCGACCTGTCCGAAGGCGTCATGGACCTGACCCATCCCTCCGCCGAGGTCGTCGACTACCTGGGGCAGCCCGAGATGGTGTTCTTCGGCCCGGACGAAGGCACCGCGGGCTTCATGGACGCTGTCGCCGAGCGCGCGCACGAACGGGGGTACAAGTACTGGCGGACCACCACCACCGGGAAGAGCTTCGGCATCCCCCATGACACCTACGGGCTCACCCGCGATCGGCGCGTCTTCGGCCTCATCTCACGCGGGGCTGCCGGCACCGAGCTGCAGGTCGAGGGCGTCGCGGCTCTCGTCACCACGGACGCCGCGCGCCTCTACGAGCACATCGGCACGAACATCGACACCAGTGGCATGACGACGATGGGTGTGATGTCCACGCTGCGGACGGTGCTCGCGCATGTGGGACTGCCCGAGGCCGCGACGAACCTCATGATGACCGGCGGGCCCGACGGCGACCTGGGCGCCAACCAGATCCAGTCGTTCAAGGGGCGCATCTGCCTGATCGTGGACGGCGGCTCGGTGCTGTTCGACCCCGACGGATTGGACCGCGCAGCCCTGATGACGATTGCCTTCGCTCGCCACACCGAGCCGCGTCTGGACACCATGGCCTATCCGGAAGACAGACTCGGGCCACGGGGCTTCAAGGTGCCCCGCCAGCCCGGGTCGTTCAAGCTCCCCGACGGCACCGTGGTGGCGGACGGCTCCTTCTTCCACCGCAACTTCCTCACCAATCCCGAGGTGTGCCGGTACGTTGCAGAGGCGGGCATCACCGCCTTCGTCCCCTGCGGCGGCTTCAAGGACACCATCAATGGTGGGAACGTGGAGCAGTTTCTTGGCGTCTTCCGGGAGCTGCAGGTCATCGTCGAGGGCGCCAACGTGTTCTTCGACGATGCGTCTCGCGAGCACATCGCACGGGAGACGGGCATCCTGCAGATCAAGGACTCCACCGCCAACAAGGGCGGGGTGACTTGCAGCGCCATCGCCGAGGTGCTCAGCGCCTTCCTGCTGGGTGAGGGCTATGAGGCGTTCATGGTCCGCGATGCGCACACGCGCTCGGGCCTGATCCGCTCCGTGCTGGAGCTCATCGCCGCCAATGCCTCCGCGGAGACCAGGATGCTGCTCGCGCTGCACGAGAAGACGGGGGCGCCCTTGTACTCGCTATCAATCCGGACGAGCGAGGAGTTGATGGCGCTGCAGCAGGCGCTCTACGGCCGGATCGACGAGATCCTGCGCCAGCCGGAGCTGGTCCGGGCTGTCCTACGGGCGTATGTGCCGGCGGTGCTGCTGGACCATCTGGGGATGGCGCGGGTGTTGCGGGTGCTAGGGCGGCCGGAGCTCCGGGCATACCGCAATGCGATCCTGACGAAGAAGATCGCGGCGATGGCGCTCTACCAACATGCGGCCGACTGGGAGGCATTCCTGGGGAGGCTGGAGGCGGACTTCGCGGGCGAGGTCACGCGGGTGGTGGCGGGAGGCTGAGGAGGGGGGGGGACAGGGATAGGCTCAGACGAGCCCGTCGCGAAAGTCGTGTTGGCGCGGCTTCCAGCCGCGCCGGT
>CAZIWQ010000592.1:0-5007 GCA_964542355.1 uncultured Armatimonadia bacterium | reverse complement strand
GTGTTGAGCCCCTGCGCCGCGGACGAGGGCCTGCTGGCCTTCGCGATGGACACCCAGGGCGACGCCGCCGAGCTGCTGATGATCCCCGTCGGCGGCACGCGCGAGGCCGTCACGCCCGAGGCGCTCGCCCAGCACCGCGACCGCATTGTCATGGAGGGCCACGAGGTGTTCAAGCTCGCGGTGCGCGGCTGTCCCGACATCGCGGCGCAGGTGCTCGCGAAGGCCGGCCTCGATGCCCACGAGGTGGACGTCTTCGTGATGCACCAGGCTAACCTGCGCATCATCGAAGCCGCTGCCAAGCGGCTGGATATCCCCGCGGAGCGCATGGTCGTCAACCTGGAGAAGTACGGGAACACCTCCTCGGCCACCATCGGCATCGCCCTCGACGAATACCAGCGCGACCGGGGCCTGCGGCCGGGAGACATCGTCTTGCTGGTGGCGTTCGGAGCGGGGTTTAGCCTGGCGGCGGCCGTGTTCCGGTGGGTCTGATCGCCAGACCCGGTGTCGTACCCATCACCGAGGCGGGCATCAGCCCACGCTCAGCTCGCAAGGAGGACCCCGTCCATGGATTTCGTCTTCACGCCCGAGCAGCAGGAGATCTTCGACGCCGTCGCCGAGATCTGCGCCGACTTCCGGACCACGGCCAAACAGGTCGATGAGTCGGGAGAGTACCCCTGGGACAACATCAAGGTCATGGCCGACTGCGACCTGTTCGGCATTCCCGTCCCCGAGCAGTACGGCGGCATGGGGATGGGCTACCTCGAGTGGGGTGTCGTCGGCGAGATGCTCAGCACCGCCTGCACCACCACCGGCGCCGTCTACGGGGCCCACATGCTCGCCATGTACCCCATTATGGCGTTCGGGACCGACGAGCAGAAGGACAAGTACCTCCCCCGCCTGGCCAGCGGCCGGAGTATTGGTGCGATGGGCCTCACCGAGCCGGCCATCGGCTCCGACGCCGGGTCCGTCAAGGCCCGCGCCGTGCTCAAGGGCGACAAGTACATCCTCAACGGCACCAAGATCTTCATCACCAACGGTGGCGATGCCGAGATCTACGTCGTCGTGGCCAACACGCGCCCCGACCGCGGCACGCGCGGGCTGTCCGCCTTCATCCTCGAGAAGGGCTTCCCGGGCTTCTCGTTCGGCAAGGACGAGAAGAAGATGGCCTACAACTCGCTGTCCAACAAAGAGCTGATCTTCGAGGACTGCGAGGTGCCGGTGGCGAACCTGCTGAACAAGGAAGGTCGTGGCTTCCGGGTAGCGATGGACCTGTTGGACGTCGGCCGCATCGGGATGGCTGTCGGCGCCGTCGGTCTCGCCCAGGCGGCCTACAACGCCGCCGTCCAATACTCCCTCGTCCGCGAGCAGTTCGGTCAGAAGATCAGTGAGTTCCAGGCCATCCAGCATCACCTCGCCAACATGGCCACCGACCTCGAGTGCGCCCGCCTGCTCTCCTACAAGGCCGCGTGGATGAAGGACCAGGGCATGGAGTTCAGCAAGATCGCGGCGATGGCCAAGCTCTACGCCTCCGAAGCCTGCAGCCGCGTGTGCAGCCTCGCCGTGCAGATCCACGGGGGACATGGCTACACCGCGGAGTTCGAAGTCGAGCGCTTCTACCGCGAGGCCAAACTGTTCGAGATCGTGGAGGGTACCTCCGAGATCCAACGCAATGTCATCGCCGTCAACCTGCTGCGCGAGGCAATCGCCAGGTAGCGATCTGCCGGCAGGTTGCCGCGACGGACGCCCCGGCGCCGCGCCGGGTGCTGCGCCGCCGTCGCGTGACCGCCGCCGTGTCATCTCGACCCGGGCTGCCAGCCATTGGCAGCCCCAACACCTCTGGGTGGCGCTGGGATACCATGAACATCATCGTCTCGATCAAGCAGGTGCCCGACACAACCGAAGTGCGCATCGACCCCGTGACCAATACGCTCGTGCGCGAGGGTGTACCCAGTATCATCAACCCGTTTGATGAGAACGCCATCGAGGAGGCACTGCGGCTGCGGGAGCGCCACGGGGGGGAGGTCACGGTGATCACCATGGGGCCGCCTCAGGCTGTCGAGGCCCTGCGCCAGGCAATCGCCATGGGGGCCGATCGGGCGTTCCTCATCAGTGACCGTGCCTTCGCCGGGAGCGATACCCTCGCCACCAGCTACAGCCTCGCCTGTGCCGCCCGCCACCTCGGCGGCTACGACATGATCCTGTGCGGGAAGCAGGCGTTCGATGGGGACACGGCCCAGGTGGGGCCGGGCCTCGCCGAGCACCTCGGCATCCCGCAGGTGACCTACGCGATCGCCGTTGAGGTCGACGGCAAGCGCGCCCGCGTGAAGCGCCTGCTCGATGACCGGTTCGAGGTCGTGGAGGCCCCGCTCCCGTGCCTGATCACCGTCGTCAAGCAGATCAACGATCCGCGCCACGCCGGGCTCAAGGGGGTCATGAAGGCCCGCAAGGCGGAGATCCCGACGCTGAGCGCCGCCGACATCGGCGCCGACCCGGAACGCTGCGGGCTCGCCGGCTCACCCACCAATGTCGTGCGGATCTTCACCCCCACCCGCCACCGCAAGGCCGAGCGGCTGGTGGGCGAAGTGCCGGAGATGGTTGGTACACTCATCGAGAAGCTACGCGCCGACAAGGTACTGTAGTCATGCCGTGACCCGAGCGCGCTGTGCTCGGAGAACCCATCCCGCAGCCGGCAGGGACGCCCCCGCCCCATCCCGGGCCCCGCCCTCGCCGCGCCTGCAATACCGCCAGCGGGCACAGGAAGCGTCATGTCCATTCATATCGACCGCGACAAATGCACCGGCTGCAAGCTCTGTATCAGCGCCTGCCCCTACGGCGCGGTGGTGGTCGAGGACCACAAGGCACGCTTCACCGACGACTGCACCGGGTGTGGTGCGTGCGCGTCCGCCTGTAAGTTCGAGGCCATCATCCTGGAGCTGCCGAAGAAGGGTGAGGTGGACACCAGTCGCTATCAGGGCATCTGGGTCATCGCCGAGACCCACGACGGGCGGCTGGCCGACGTGACGCTCGAGCTGCTCGGGGAGGCCCGCAAGCTCGCGGCGACGCTGAGCGAGGAGGTCTCGTTGGCCCTCGCCGGGCACGGGGTTGCGGGCCTGGTGGCATCGGCGGCAGCCGCGGGCGCCGACCGGGTGTACCTGGTGGAGCACGAGGTCCTCGCCCAGTACCGCACCGGCCCCTATACCGACGTGCTCACCGGCCTGATCAACACCTACCGGCCGGAGATCGTGCTCATCGGTGCTTCGCCGATGGGGCGCGATCTCGCCAGCCGCATCGCCGCCCGCATCGGTGCCGGCCTCACCGCGGACTGCACCGGGTTGGAGGTCGATCCCGCGGAGCGGCTCCTGCAGCAGACCCGCCCCGCGTTCGGCGGCAACATCATGGCGACCATCCTGTGTCGCAACGCGCGCCCGCAGATGTCGACCGTGCGCCCGCGCGTGATGAAGAAGATCGCACCGCGCGAGGGAGTCCAGCCCGAGGTCGTCACGGTCAAGGTCGACCTGTCCGAGCGTGCCGTTGCCACCAAGATCGTGGAGGTGCTCCGCGAAGCGGGCGGCGAGCAAGTCAACCTGCAGGATGCCGAGATCATCGTCTCGGGCGGCCGTGGCATCAAGCAGGCCGAGAACTTCGCGCTCATCAAGGAGCTCGCCGATGCGCTCGGGGGCGCCCTCGGGGCTTCCCGCGCCACCGTCGATGCCGGCTGGATCCCGGCGTACCACCAGGTTGGGCAGACCGGCAAGACCGTCCAGCCCAAGCTCTACGTCGCCTGCGGCATCTCCGGCGCCGTGCAGCACCTCGCCGGCATGTCGTCCTCCGACTGCATTGTGGCGATCAATAGCGATCCCGAGGCCCCGATCTTCGATGTGGCCACCTACGGGATCGTCGGCGACCTGTTCGAGGTCGTGCCGCAACTCATCAAGGCGGTGCGAGAGGAGTTCGGGCGCTAGACGAGCGGCCGGAGAGCCGTTCGCCGGCCGCGAGGCCACGCCGGAATGGCTCGGGAGGGCACACAGCCGGTCGCCGCGCCTCGGGGGCCGGCCGGAAGTAGCCGTCTCGGCCCCACCGCTGGCGCCTGCCGCTATGGATGCCTACATCTTCCCCGGACAGGGCTCGCAGTACGCGGGCATGGGCCAGGAGCTCGCACAGGAGTCGGCGATCGCGGAGGAGGTCTTCCGCGTCGTTGACGCCGCGCTCGGCTTCCCGCTGACCGCGACGATGTTTGGTGACGATGCCGGCGCCCTGACGCCGACGCAGGTGCAGCAGCCGGCGATCTTCGCGCACAGCGTCGCGGCCTTCGCCGCCGTGCGCAAGCGCGACGGGGAGGGCCCGGCGATGGTCGCCGGGCACAGCCTGGGCGAGTACGCCGCTCTCGTCGCCGCCGGCTGCATGGAGCTGGCGGAGGCGGCGCGGCTGGTGGGCACGCGCGGCGAGCTGATGGCCCGGGCCGGTGAGGAGATCGGCGGCGCCATGGCCGCCGTCATCGGCATGGACACCGCGGCAGTCGAGACCCTCGTGACCGATGCCTCCGCGGCGGGAACCGTCGTCATCGCCAACTATAACTGCCCGGGCCAGATCGTCATCTCGGGCGAGGCGGGGGCCATCGAGGCCGCTCGCACACTGGCTCGCGAACGGGGCGCCCGGGCGATCCCGCTCAAGGTCAGCGGCGCCTTCCACTCCCCGCTGATGGCACCCGCTCGCGAAGCGCTCTTGCCCTTCATCGAGGCGGCCCAGATCCGCGACGCCGCGATCCCACTCGTCTCCAACGTCGATGCGATCCCCCGCACCGACGCGGGGGAGATCCGCCAGGCACTCATCGCCCAGGTGACCGGCAGCGTGCGCTGGGAGCAGTCGGTGCGGGCGATGGTTGGCCACGGCGTGCGGCAGTTCGTCGAGCTTGGCCCGGGGACCGTGCTGAGCAAGCTGATCCCCCGCATCGATGACAGCGTCACCGTGTGGTCCGCCGCCACGATGCCCGCGGTCCATGCCTTTCTG
>CAZIWQ010000591.1:0-5013 GCA_964542355.1 uncultured Armatimonadia bacterium | reverse complement strand
CGCCGAACACGGTGGTGGCGGAGTTGGCCACCGCCGATTGCCCCTCGCGCATCCGGAATTGGCTGACGAGGGAGGCGGCGACACAAAACAGCAGGATGAGCATGATGAGCTGGAGGACGTCGGCGGCGGCCTCAAAACTGGGGATCGGCACCCCACGGCCAGACGCGGACAGGACGCGCACCATCGCGCTTTGTTGTGTCACCAGCAGGATGAGGAATACGCAGCACCAGCCGAGAGGGACGTCCGGGCGGATGTTCTTCGCCTGGAGGGCGGAGTAGTATTCGCTCAGTGCCACGACCGCCAGCCCCGCGATGGCGGTGAAGAACAACCAGCCTCCCAGGTACCCGATCCCGAACAGAAACGCGAGGCCGATCACGGCGACGGCGCTCCGCTTCAGGAACTTCATCAACAGTGGCACTGTCGCTTCTCCCTTCTGCACGGCCTCGGTCTCACACGCAAGCCGCCGGGGCGGGGCACGGTGTGCGGCGAGCGGCACGCCGACGGACTACTGGCGGCCGGCCCCCGCGGCGGCGCGTGCCCGGCTGCGACCGACGTATACATCGTCAACACATACTTCGCCCAACCCGCCTCCTTCAGCGAGATAGCCGTCGAGACCGATCTTGAGGGCCCCCCGGGCCGCCGCCGGGCCGGTCAGGCAGCTCCCGGAGACAAACGTCCACTCGGCCGGGGCCGCGAACGGTGCGAGCTGGACCCGCGCCTTCCCGCGCGCCCCGCGGCTGCCGGCGGCATCCCAGGTCACGAAGCTCACCACCACTCGTGGTGCAGTGCCCCTGACCCAGAAGCTGAAGTAGTAGCGCTGCAGCGGCAGCACGGGCGTCGCCCGGGCACCGTCAAACCCATTCGTGTCGCCGGCCAGCACGGCGACGTTGATGGACTTGCGGCCATCGGGCCAGTCGTGTAGCTCGGTGGCCGTCAGCTTCGCACAGTGCCCCTCGCCGCGCCCCTCGCCGCACGTCAGGGTGGCCCGGCCGGCACCCGTGTACAGGCCCCAGTGGGCGGGGCTGGTCCCCGCGAGTTCCTCCGCACCAGGGTTCAGCGCCAGGTTGTCACCGTCCTCCTCGGGAGGCGGCGGGAGCTTCGCCAGCAGCGCCAGCACCTCGCGGTACGGGGCGTGCATGTCGGCGTGGCTGCGCACCTCCGCCACCAGCTCCGGGTTCGTGCACCCGGCCGCGATCTTCCCGGCGAGAGTGGCCTCGCGCGCGAGCAGGTCGCCGAGCTCACGCATCTCCGCGTCGTCGAGCATTCGGTGCGTCAGCGTCTTCACTTGCGCGAGGAGCTTCGCCGGCGTTCCCCACGCGGCGGTGTAGTCGTCGTAGAGCGCATAGAACGCGTCGCGGAAGGCCAGCAAGTCGTCCACCTGGTCGGGGCCGGCGACGGCGGCGATGGCGTTGCGCAGCGACCGCTCCGGATCATAGGCCTCGGGGTTCCACAAGTAGTCGGCGGCCGCGAGCAGCCCGCACTTGTAGGCCTCCCCGCCGCCCGCGTTCAGGTGCACCTCCGAGCTGGTCAGCTCCCAGAACCGCTCCGGGTAGCGCGTATGGAACGTGTCGAGGAAGTAGTGGGGCGGGGTGTGGTGCATGTAGAGCGTATTGTCCCACAGCATCACCCGTCGGTCGCCCACGAGGCTCTGGTACCTGGCGACGTCGGCAGGGGCGATGACAGCGGAACGGACCTGGGGGCCGGTCCACACGATGCGCACCGCGGGGTCGACGGCCCGCGCGAGGTCGCGCAGGTACTTCTCGCCCCCCTCGCGGTAGTGCCCGGACGGGTTCCAGTAGTAGGGGAGGACAACATAGAGGGCACTGTCGGGGTGGGCGGCCTTGAGCCGCCCCCACAGGTCATTGACCATCGCGGCGTTCACGGCGGCCAGGTCGTCCCCCCAGCGGGCCTGGTCGGCGGCGCTGCGCACGTGGTAGAGCGCGGGGCCCCCGGGGTCCGGTTCACTGGCGAAGTCGTCGAGGCAGAGCATCACGCGGCGGCCGCCGGCCGCCGGCCCGATGCGACAGGCCTCGAACAGCCGCACCAGATCCGCCTCGCGAGAGGTCTCGATGTGGGCCTGCCACAGGTAGTAGGGATTCACGAACGGCATGCAGTCCAGCCCGCGACTGCGCAGGTACCCGGTCAGTGCTCTCACGTGCTCCACGTAGCCGGGGTCGGGGGCCTTCCACTTGTCCCGGCCGAGGGTGGTGTAGCAGATGTTGTAGCAGTTGAACTTGGCGCGCGGCGCCCACGTACCCATCGCTAGCACGGCGGAGTTGGGGTCGAACGCCCCTCCGAGCTTGAACGAGCGGAGGGCGAACGTGGGCCAGTCCTTCAGCTTGACCGGGTGGAGCAGCACCTTGTCGGCCTTGCGCTCCATCAGTTGCACCAGCGACTGGGCCGCAAAGTAGGTGCCCGCGGCGTCCTTGCCGGCGAGCAGCACCCCGCGGAAGCCAGCCTCATGCTCGTAGCACGCAATGGCATACCCCTCAGGGCTATCCGGCGTCGTCGTGCCGCACGCCCTCAGGTGGCGCTGGAGGAACTTGCTGGTGGCGTAGATGCCCACGCCGAAGACCACGCCGGCTTTCGCGGGAGGCGTGGTGTCGGGCAGCACGGGCACTTCCAGGCCGCCGGAAAGGAACTGGATCCGCAGGGCAATCTCCTGCGCCGCCAGCCGTTCCGCCTCGGTCGCCTGGGCGGAGATGAGAACACTGGCCGCCACGCGCTTCGTCGCACAATCCGCGACCTCCCAGGTGTCGAGGTCAACGGCAACCTCTTTGGGTGTCGGGATGATCTTGCCGGTGTAGCAGCCGGTGTACGCCTGGGCCGGCAGCTCCACCGCCCAGGCGCGAGTGGCCATCACGGTGATGACGGCCAGCCACGCGATATGTAGGCGCATCGTGAACCTCCATGCTCGGGTACCCCCCCGCGGGGCGCGGCCGTTGACACCAAGTTCGCCGGCGGCACGCAACGGCCTGCCCCGAGCGCCCGCGTCATGGGAAGGCCGGACAGGAGTGTCCGGCGTACCAGCTCCCCCCCCGGGTGCGCGAAGGGATCGCGAGCACCGCCACGGAAACGTGTCGCCGAGGTGAGCCCATGAACGAGCGATATGTTGTCGGCATTGCCGGGGGAAGTGCCAGTGGGAAGTCGACGTTCGCCAACCGGCTGGCGGCGGCGCTGGAAGGGCTGGCGGTGGAGCTGGTGGCGATGGACAAGTACTTCCGCGCCGAGAAGCCCGTGCACCGTGGTCCCCTGGGGGGGCGGGAGTGGCCGGACTACAACCAGCCCGCGTCGTTCCACCTCGACCGGCTGGTCGCCGAGCTGGACGCGGTCGAAGCGCAGGTGGTGATCGTTGAGGGGTTGATGACGCTGTGGGTGCCGGAGATCCGTGAGCGGTGCAGCCTCAAGCTGTTCGTGGACGCCCCGGCCGACGAGCGCATCGTGCGGCGGCTGCGCCGCAACATGGCCGAGCGCGGGCTGAGCTTCGATGAGATCGCCGGGTACTATCTGGACTCGGTCAGGTTCCGCCACCAGGAGTTTGTCGAGCCCTCGCGCTGGTTCGCCGACCTGGTGGTCAACGGGGCGGTGCTGAGCGAGGCAGCGGTGGCAGTGGTTGCCGATCATGTGCGAGTACGGGTTGGCGCGTAGAGGACGGCGTCACCCCCCCAGCTCCAGCAGGCCCCACAGGCTGGGGTCGGTGTCCATCGCAAACCCCGGGGGGGCCGCCCAGAGCTGCCGCCCGCCCGGGATGTCGTGAGCGAAGTAGTGGAAGCCGAGCTGCACCCCCTCGCGCGCCTCGAACCCGTTGAGCACGTGGGCGGGGAGCAGGGCCTCGATCGTGTAGAACCCCTCCCCGATCGCTGCGGCCACCCGGATGTCCTCGGCGGCCGCCAGCGGCGCGCGTTCGCGCGCCCGGCGGATGTTGGCCTGCCACGCAATCGGGGCCGAGCGCCCGCCGCCGCCGCCCCGGGGGAGCAGGACGAAGTGATGGCAGAACCGCGTGGCGCGATGCGACGTCTGCGTCGCGCGGGTGTCCACCCAGACCTGCAGCCCGTCGGCGGCGTGTGGCCGTCGGCGATTGGCCGTCACGGTGCCCTGTGGCTTACGGCAACGGTGGGCGAGACCCAGACCCCACGCCCCCCAGACCACGAACACCTCGGCAAACGGCTCCTCACCATCGAGCTCCCCGAGGGCGGGGAGCGCGGAAATGCCGGCCCAGTCTGACAGATCACCATCGATCACCGGGGCGGTCTCGCGGTGGGGGCAGCGCACGATCGGCTTGAACAGCATGCGGGAGGGGAAGTCAGACACTAGCGCGCACCCCCGAACCAGCGCCGGCGGTAGACCGCCCAGGCCTCGCCCAGGAATCGGCGGAACCCCTCGCTGGCGACATCCGTCCTGAAGTGGGCCTGGATCGACACGCGATCGTGCTCCCGGGCGTGAGTGTAGACGCGCACACGCGACCCCCGGCCGTAGATGGGGAGGCCCTCGATCTCGTACCACGGCGGGAGGCCGATCTGGTCGGCCAGGTCCTCCTCATCGAAGGTCCCCTTGGGCATGCGGAACTGGAGCTCGAGGTACCACTTGCGGTCGGTGCGGACGGTGGCAAACGGCTCCGTGCAGCCACGGGCGGCGAACGTCACCACATTGCGCTGGCCCCAGTTCGGCCTGTCGACACCCTCCAGCGCCGCCACCTGGCGGACGAACTCGAGCAGTGTGTCATCATGCCACGCCGGGCTCTCGCCGCGCTCATTGACGCGGTCGTGCGTGTGCCAGCGTTTCCCGTCCGTCTCCCACGGGGGTCGGGCGTCCGATGACACGGCCTCTGCGTCAGCCGTCGCGAGCCGCCGTCCGGTCCGCACCGGCGCGGCAACGATGCGCTCCGCCCGCGGGCTGGTGTCCAGCGCCGCGCGCAGGTACGGCGCGGTCGCGCTCGGCGCGCAGGCGGCCACCGCCTCCGGCGGCCCACTCGCCAGCAGGGGGCCGCCGCCCTCGCCGCCTCCCGGGCCCAGC
>CAZIWQ010000590.1:0-5020 GCA_964542355.1 uncultured Armatimonadia bacterium | reverse complement strand
CTCGCTCTCGAAGAACCCCTGGAAGCCGGCGATCCCCAGCTCGATCATGCGCGGCAGGATCGCCCGGTAGTTGGCATCAGCATGCCAGATGACGCGGATGCCGGCAGCCTGCAGGGGCTCCAGCGCCCGCGCCAGGGCCGGGAAGTAGAGCTGCTCCAGCAGCGCCGGTGACAGCACCGGCCCCCGCGTGTCGCAGATGTCCTGCCCGATCCACATCACGCGGATGAGGTCGTGGTCGAGCGTCGCCTGCGCCGCCGCCTCGAGCCGCAGCCGCGACTGCTCCCCCCAGCACGCAAACAGCCGCCGCATCCGGTCCGGGTACAGCGCGCAGGCCATCAGGAACGCCTCGTAGCTGTAGTGACCGTCCGAGGTGGGGAAGGCCGGGGCGTAGCCGAGGCAGTGGGGGATCAGCAGCATGTCGCCGCACTCCTCCTGCCCCGTCCCGGCGAGGGCAACGTACTCGTCATAGGCGCTACGGAAGTCAAAGTGCTGGCGGAGCTGCTCCGGCGTCGGCTGGGCCGCGGCATACTCCGCCACCTGCTCCGGGGTGGTCAGCACCGGTGTGCCCTCGGTGCGGGTGAAGCTGGTCGCGCGACCGTGGGCGTCGCGCGTGGTGGTCTCCGGAGGCTTGGGCAGCACCGGGCCCAGCACGACATCGCAGCCCAGGCGCCGGAACGCCTCGATCGCGGTGCGGTGCGGGGCGGCCCAGAAGTCAGGCACTCCGGCCGCCGCGGCGAGGAAGGCGGCGTTCTGCACGAGCCCGCCGGCCACCGGCGGCCGGTCGACGGCCTCGAAGCTCAGGGTTCTCAGGGCGCGGGTCTTGCCGGTCACAGTCAGGTCCTCCCGGTGGTCACGGTTCGAGGCGGGCCAGCGCAAACGTCGCGTGGTCGCAGTCGATGCTCCCGTTCGCATCCGTATACAGGCGGATCTCCTCCGCATCCCCCAGCGGCACCGTGATCGCCTGCGGCGCTGTCCCCCTCAGGATCAAGCCGGACTTGAAGGCTTCCTTCCATTCGCCGCCGCGCTTGCGCAACTGCACCTGGAACACCACGCTGCCCCCGCTGGTGCCGTCCTCGATCCCGATCACAGCCTTGAACACGCGCAGCTTGCCCGGGGGGATCGAGTAGCTCACCTCACCGTAGTTCACCCCCGTGTTCGTCGTCTCGGGGCAGACCATCAGCCCCTTCGAGTATGGCGCCCCGCCGAGGTGGATCTCGCCACCCAGGTAGTTGGTGTCGCGCTTGACCCCCGCGTGGGCGAACGCCTTCAGGGGCGTCAGGTCGCTCAGGTAGACACTCCCCGGTGGGACGTGGGGCCCGAGCACAATCCGGAACGTACGCACCGTGCGCCGGTCATCGACGGCCAGGTCGTCGGCGGTCACCGTCAGCGTGTACTGCACCGGCGCATCGTTCGCTCCCACGCTGATCAGCTCGCGTGGCTTCAGGACGAGGGTCGCGCGGCGCGGCGCATCCGCAGTGGCGACCAGCGCCAGCCCCGCCTCCCCCACCCAGACGCTGCGGGTGTCGGTGTCGACCCGGGCGCCGCTGCGGTCGAGCGGGCTGTTGGCGTCCTCGATGTCGACGGCAATCTCCGCCGGTAGCTCCGCGACGAACAGCGAGATCGTGTCGGCGTCCGCGGTGGGCTGGCCGTCGACGCGCACTTCGCGCACTCGCGGGGGTTCGCGGTCGGTCAGGTCAATTCCCGCCTGCTCGCGCGTGGCGAGGACCAGCGGGCCGGCAAGACCCTCCGGCAGCCGGACGGTGACCGTCTTCCTCCCTGCATCACACTCGCTCTCCGGCGTGGTCGCGGGTGCGTCGCCCGCCCGCACGAGCAACTTGCTCCCCTCGCGCTCCGCCGGGAGGGTGACGCTCAGCGGCGCCCCGCAGTGCGCCAGCGACCACAGCCCCGGACTGAGCCGGTCCAGCGTGGCACTGCTCGTGATACTCACCGCACACCCGACGCCGAAGTCGTAGACCCAGAAGCCGATCCGGCCGTCGCCATCCGTGTCGCGGAACGCGGGCGCGAGCGGCTGCTCGCCGGCGAGCTTGAGCCACGCCGGCTCCGGCTTCCACCACTGGCGCTCGCGCGAGGGCATGAGCTTGCAGTCGTCGATCTCGAACGCCTGCGAGAGATCCTCGTTCAGCAGCGTGTAGCCGGTCAGGGCGGGGCCGAAGTCGTTGCTCCAGATGTAGTCCTTGCCCCACACCCGCCAGCGGGTGTCGGTGTGGAGAGTGCGTTTGCCCTCCTCGACGCGCGTGACGTAGCCCTTGCCCACCATCGGGGTGACCTCGGTGAGCATGATGCGGCTGCCGCCGGCGGTGGGCTCGACCCGCGCGATCTCGTAGCAGCAGCGGTGCCGGGGGTTGGAGATGATCATCCACTCCCCCTTCAGCACTTCGCCGGCGGGGAGAGGGATGTCGACTTCCAGCCAGTTGGCTTTCAGGTCGAGACGGGTGAGCTTGCCCTCCCACGTTGCCCGGGTCTCGAGTGCCAGGGGCCCGGCCGCGAGCTTGCTTCCTTTGACAAGTGCCAGTCGGCTGACCCCGCGCGCGTCCTCCCGCACGAGGCCGAAGTCACCCGTGAAGGCCACGGGAGTGGCCGGGCGCCCTGCCGGCGGCGCGCCGAGCTCGACCGTCACAGCCTCCGTGCCCTGCTCGTCGGACAGGATGGTGTCGGTGAAGCCGGCGGTGCGCACCTGCATCGCGACAGGCTCGGTGCCACCCCGTGTCGCGAGGCGGGTCACCTCCTGCACTGCGGGCGCCCCGGGGCAGGCCTCGACGATGCAGGCGAAGACGCTGCTGAGGTCGGCTCCCGTATTGCGTGCCAGCAGCCACTTCATGTTCGGGGGAAGCTGGGACTTGATGCGCGGGGACTCGTGATCGCCCACGAACACCTCGCGGGCGCAGCCGGGGAGCATCGTCATCCGCAGGCTCGGGTAGGGCGCATTCGGCCGGGAGAGGAAGGTGAAGGCTCCCGCGGGCTTGCCGGTCTGGATGCCGCCCAGCCAGTTGAAGCCGCTGGTGGGGCGGCCGCCGGGCATGGGGGCGCCCACCGCGATGTCCTCGCCGGCGAGCGAGCCCTTCTCACGCGGCGCCGACAGCGTGATGCCCTCCATGGCCCAGTCAGGCACCGGGGGCAGGTGGAAGGACCAGTCATGCTGCTTGCCGCCTCGCACGCGGAACACGTCGGCCACATACGCGGCGGAGGCCGAGATGTCCACCAGGGCGCTGGTGCGGCGGTAGAGGCTGGTGCCGGGGAAGCAGCGCTCGGCATGGGCGCTCACGACCTGCAGTCCCGGGGCGCCCTTGAGGTACCCGAGATAGCCGGCCATGTAGTCGGTCTCGCCCTTCTCATCCACCAGCACCCCGTAGTGGCCGATGGTGTTCTGGGTGAACTCGCTGCCCTTGCGGCCCCACTGGTCGGGGTAGCCGAGGTCGGGCATCATGGCCTGGCGGTGGTCGAAGAACTCGATGTTGAGGCGGTCGTGATGGGAGTGGCCGCCCGCGGGCGAGCCATAGTACAGCGCCAGCCCGCGCGGGGATGCGGGGCCGCCGGACTCGAGGATCGCCAGCCCCATCCCGCCCAGGTTGCGGGTCTTGTGGTTCAGCCGCGTCCCGTGCGCCTTGACGGCCTGCTCGAGCTCAGCGCTGCGGTCGGGCGTGTAGGCCTTCATCCGCGTGCTCTTCATCTCCCACAGGGCCTGGGCGAACTTGGGGTCATGGTAGTTCTCCCACGCCAGGTGGAAGCTGGTGGGGTTCCAGGGGGCGCCGCTGCCGAGCACGCCGCCCGAGTCGCCGATCGACGGACAGTGCTTGTCCTCCAGGGTCATGTCGATCCACACGCCGGCGATCTGCTTGAGGCGGGGGAAGCTCGCAAACAGGTTCAGGCCGGCGCGCTGCATGGTCTGCGCGATCTGGAGCTGGCGGTCGGCGATGGACTGTGAATAGCCGACTGCCCCCTCACAAGGGAACCCATCGCGATAGGTCGAGTTGTACAGGAGCTCCTCGAGCGAGTTGTCGCCCCCGTTGGTGATGATCCAGTCCATGATCTGGCGCGTGGTGATTCCGTCGGCGGGGTCGTTGTTGTCCCAGGCGAGGGCGAGGGTGGCCAGCGCGAGCTGATGGTCACACTCGTTGGACCAGTACATGTCGGTGGTGAAGTTGGTCCTCGCAACGGTCTGGATGAAGCGCTGCTCGATCTGCCGGCGGGGCCCCATGTCGGTCTTCGTCTTGAGGAACTCGCGCACGGTGGCGTCGGCATCGTGCTTCAGGTACGGGAACAGCCGGTCGTAGCACTCGGACATCGGGATAACTACCTCGGCGTTCTCCCAGCACCATGGCAGGATCATCCCGCCGCAGCCCTGCACCCCCTGCTGCGGGTAGTCCATCTGGGGGTACTGCTGGGCAAGCGAGCAGAAGAGCACCGTGGCCTTGTGAGCGTACTGCTCGTCATTGGTGACGAAGTAGGCGTTGGTGAAGGCGCGGATTGCCCGGAGCACGTCATACCAGCGCTGCCAGAAGGCCCAGTAGCCGACGAAGTAGAACCGGCGCCCTTTGGCGTCGACCCAGCCGGTGCCATCGTCCACGTACGGCTTGGTGGTGTCCAGCTTCGCCTTCATGCCCGACTTCAGATAAGCCCCGAAGTCATTGGAGGGATAGTACTCGCCACCGACGGGGCACTGGACCTGCCACGGCCTCTCGGCAGTGTGGCGCCACGGGTAGAAGCCGCCGCCGACGCGGAAGATCTCGAGCCCGTGTACCGGGCAGCCGACATCGGTGGGCCCGGCGAACACGGCGCGCTTGAGGGTCGCAGGGGGCACGTAGTCCCACAGCTCGTCGTCGGTGGCATTGGCCAGTGCGGGGGGGACGTCCGCTTTTCCGTGGAAGCCGGCGCGGAGCGCCTCCATCTCGGCCGGCGCGAGGAGCGAGTAGCCGTCCTTGGCTAATGCCGGGAGCCCGGCACACGCGACTAGTACTACAACCGCAGATGCGGTTTTGGGCAGTTGCGGTTGGTGTTCTGC
>CAZIWQ010000589.1:0-5024 GCA_964542355.1 uncultured Armatimonadia bacterium | reverse complement strand
CCCCGCTGGGGCTTCACGGCACGCCGCTTCGCGGCGGGTGGGCCGCCCTTGGCGGCCGCCCGACAGCAGTGTCGGGCGTACGGACCTGCACCGTCGACCGCTCGCGGGCCCCCAGCAGCCCATCAGCCAAAAGCGATGCCCCTACGTTCGCCAGTTCAGATCTTGACTATGCCCGGGAGATGGTCGTGTTGTCCTGGGTGATGGCGGTGTGCATCGGCTCGCCAGTCCTCGCCAGTCGGCCGCCCGCGACGGGAAGCGGCCGACGGGAAGTTGGCTGCCGGTAGGTCGAAAGACGGAGGGGTGCAGACCGGCCATCGCCTTCTGGGCGGTCCGCGAGATCGCGATCCGGTAACTCACAGCCCAAGCTCCGCCCTGGCCTGCTCGTAGGGCACGAACTCCTCGTCCGGGTCGGCCATGACGCGTTCTGCCTCTTGGAGCAGGGCCATGTCGAGGGCGTCCGGAGCGTTCCCCGCCTCGCCGCCCTTTGCCAGGAACTCCTCGAGGTCCACCCGACGGAAACGCCAGGCGCGCCCGAGCTTCGCCACGGGCAGACGCTTCTCCCGGGCCAGCTTGAGGACGGTGTGAGGGTGCAGCTTGAGGAACCGGGCCGCCTCCTCAGTCGTCAGTACCGCATCCATCGCTCGTCATCTCCGTGTTCACTGCGCTCCCTCAAACAACACAGCACACCATGGACTTGACGTCAGCGGCCCGCCGGCGAGCTCCACCGGCGTCCACGGCGGCAGCACCTTGTCCTCCGTCCCGATCCGGCTGCCCCGCCACGCCGTCGCGTCCGGGATCACGAGCGGCCTTCGCAGCTCGAACTGCGGTTGCCCATCCAGCGAGAAGCGCGCCACGACTACCCCAGCCATGTCCGCCCCGGGTCATGGGTCGAGAAGGCGCTCTGGCGCGTGCGGGTGGAGCCCTGGACGCCGTCGTGGGACACCGTGGGCGTGGCCATCGCGGGCGTCGCAGAGATCGAGCCGGTGCTGCGGATCATGGAGGAAGCACTGGCGGGCGTGAGACGGAGCCCGGGGCGCTAGAGCCAACCCTTGTCAACATGGTCGATGTAGAGCATCGACGAGGACTGGCGCATGCTCTGCTTGTTGAGCCACTTCGCGTGCCCATCGCAGAAGCCCCAGTTCCCGCCGTCGTTATGTCGGGAGGAGAACCAGCCCGGAAGCCAGCCAAGCTGGTTCACGAACTGGTGGCACCCCGAGTCGATGTCCGCGATCATGATCGTCTCCGCCGGCACGACGATGTTGCCCTCTGGCTGGCCGCCCACGTGGTAGTTGTACGCCAGCCCCGAGCCGACGGCGAGGCCGGCCCCCAGGCTGGGCCAGGCACTGGTGGTGCAGGAGCTGGTCCAATGCCCGGGCTTGGAGGGACACTCGTAGACATTCCAGTTCTTCACGTACGGGTAGCATACGCGCTTCCACGTGACTTGCTCGCCGGCCACATCGCCGAACCGGGCATTCGGCAGACGCTGGTCGTAGTCCGAACCGTACATGATGATGCCCAGCGAGAGCTGCTTGACATTGGACAGGCATGACGTCTGTCGCGCCTTCTCGCGCGCCCGGGCGAACACCGGGAACAGGATTGCCGCGAGGATGGCGATGATCGCGATCACGACCAAGAGCTCGATGAGCGTGAAGCCCCTTCTCATGTCAACACGTCTCCTTTCGATTCGTGCGGCAGTTGGCATCGCCGAACGCTCGAGCCCATCGCGCCCGGCCCCACCAGGCGACGGCGTGCGCCACGGTGGGGGCCGCGTTGTCGTCAGGCCGCCGCACACCGCGTGTTCGGGCTCCCCTGCGTGGGCCTTAGCAGCGACGTCGGGCATTGTCAACGAACGTCCAACCCAACTGCGAGCTTCGCCTGGCGCCCTACTCGTCGCCTTCGGGCGGCAGAGTGCCGGTGCGGTCGACGTTCAGCGAACCGGCTGAGTCGTCCTGCGGCTCCCACAGCGACTCCAGGGGCTTGGCCAGCGCCACGAGGTACCCCTCGTACGGCGTCTCCCACGCATCCGCTCCCACGCCGCCGGAGGCAATGCCCCGGAAGACGTAGACGGGCTGCAGGTAGCTCTGATGCTCGGAGGCGCTCCTGGCGAAGTAGCCCAGGCTGATATCTCGGACCGCGATGCGCTGCGGCCGCTCCAGGGTCAGGGCCGTCATGGCTTCGCCTGCGGCCATGCGGCGGAGCGCCGTTGCCAGCGGGAGCACTTCGGCCTCAGCGCTCGCGCGGGTCCACTTGCGCCGCACCACCAGGCAGCCGGCGATCTTGCCGTTGTTGTCGAAGTACACTTTCAGCTTGCCGCCGGCGCCGACGACGGGCAAGCCGTTCAGGGCCGGCCGGATGGAGACCTGCACCGGCCCGGGAAGCTGCTGCGGACGGCCCTCGCGGTCATTGAGGACCACGGTGTCGCGAAACACCCGGACCGCATCGGCGTCACCCAGCGGCGCCCCGATCTGCTTCAGGAAGCCGATGGCGGCATTGCGCGCCTCATCCTCACCGAGGGACTGGTTGCCGGGCCTGGGGAGCTCGGCCCATAGGCGGTTCAGGTCCGCGGCGAACACGCTCCCCGACGCACCGATCAGCTCCACCTCGCGGTGATTGCTCATGACGCTCTCATCGCCGTCCTCGTCCTTCACCCGCTTGCCCGTGACCCCGAGGCGCTGCTGGACGGCGTCGCACATCCGGTTGGCCGCGGCCATGTCCACGGAGCATTCGTAGTACGGCAGGCGCTTCGGCATCGCTTTCGCGAGTTGCTGGACGGACTTGCCTTCCCCCAGCTCCAGAGTGAGACGGTAGCCGGCGGCGGTCTGGCGGTCGCGCTGCCGACCGCCGAGGTTCCGCCCCGGCCGCTGCGCGGAGGCGATGGTGAGGCAGACGGACAGACACAGGACCGACATGGTCAACGCCATGTACCGCAGTCGCTTACCCATGCCTACGGGCTCCCTTCAGATGGCCTGGATTGGTCTGCGCGAGGCGATCGTCCGGCCGGGGCTGGCTCAGTCGCAGTTGTGCCGGCTGTACCAGAACGTAGAGGCCGGCCGTGAGTCGGTCGCTACGCTGCCCTCACCGTGGATGTGGTCGCCGTACGTGTCATGGGGCGCACGGACCCCCTTGGCCGCAACCCACGTGGACGAGCCCTCGGTCACTTCCCCGGCGTGGAACCAGGCCTGGACCAGCGAATAGCCGCTGAAGAGCTTCTTGGCGAGCTCCTTCCCGCGGCTCCCCTGGTCGTGCGCGGTGGTATCGAATCCGAGGATCATGTGCAGGCCATCGAAGGTGCGCTGCCAGTTGGTCTGCTTGGCATCATCGAGGCACGAGCAGGCGTCGAGGATGATCCACTCCAGGTCATTGTCATCGCCCCACTGAGCCTCGGTGTACCCGATCTTCTGGTCATCATGCCTGGCGTTGAAGGACACGCCGGTGGGGCACCCGTGACTGGCGATCAGGGCGATATCCACGGTGTCGACGTAGTACTGGTCGGTGCCGCCGTTGGCCGCTTCCTTGAAGTGCTCTTCCCAGGCGTTGTCGTTGCCCAGGCAGTAGCGACCGGTCCATCCCTTGTCGGTGAACTTGTCATAGAACTTCTCGGCGCATTCGTCGCAGTGGTCCAGCTTGTCGCAGCCGGCGTTGTCGGGGAAGGCATTGATCCACTCCACGCCCACGTCGTGGGCCAGGGCCGGCCCGGCCAGGGCGACGGCAGCATAGAGCGCTACCGTGAGCGCGGACACCCGCAGAGCGCGTCGCATCATGGATCCACCTCGCTAGGCTTGATGGGACGATTCCCATGGTGGTACGAACTGCCTGCTTCTCAATTCGCCATGCGTGCCGCGATCCCTGTTCGGATTCAGCAGCAGCGCAACGACGGGTGAGGGAGGGGCCCGGAGGGCACCGCCCCCGACAGGGCGAAACACCTGGTCGTGGATACGGCCCCGCCTGGGTGCCACCCACGCGGGGCCAGAGTGCGCGATCTCGAAGGGAGACCACAGCCATGAGAAGAGCCGTGGCCGTCGTCATCGTCATGGTGTCGATCACAGTCGCCTTTGCGCAGGATGTCGAGACGATCATGCGGGGGCGGACGCAACTGGCCCAACCCACCCTGGCGGAAGCCTGGCAGCAGAACCCCGCCACGCTGGGCCTGTTCGCGGCCGGCGGAGCCAGCGCGGAGACCGGCGCATGGTCCCACAACGTGTCGGGCGTGTATGAACTCGAGGGCCCGGTGGACCTGCGGGCAATCACATGGGGTGGACACCGGGCCGGCAACTCCTACGGTCTCGGTGCCGGATGGGTCGACGTGGCTGCCATGCGCGACATCGGCCTCGGGTTCGGGATGGCCGCCCGCGGCGGGAGGCTCGCCTGGGGCCTCAACTACCAGAACGTGGACCCTGACTTCACCGGGGCGGATACGCTCAACGTCTTCGATCTCGGGTTCGCCGGGGCCATGCAGGCGGGCGGCACCAGCGCGACGCGGGCCACCTGGGGAGTAGTCATGCGTGACGCCACTGACGAGAGCCTCCGCACCTACGATGCCGGCCTGGCGGCGGAGACCAGTAAGTGGCTGCTGGCGCTCGACGTGCAGGACATCACTGACGAGGAGGAGACCATTCTTCAGGTGGGGGCCAGCACGTATCTGGGCGAGCGGAGACAGTGGCAGGTCGGAGGCGGGCTTGACGACGGCGATCCCACGCTTGGGCTCGTGCACGTGTTCCGGCCCCGCGCGTCCGGGCAGGTGTGGAAGCTCGGCGTCGCCTGGGGTGCCCACGACGACACGGACGATGCCTGGGTGTTGGGCCTCTCCACCGCCTGGGGCCACTGACCGTGGTGCCGGCGGTTCTCCCGGCATAGGGCGTCGGCAGGAGTCGGGGAGTACGCCGGCTCTGCCGCTGGGGGGGCCGGACCCCGCAGAGCGGGAACCGCGATGTGTGCGGTCGCAGTTCCCGGCCCGGGCGGCGCGCGGTGGTCGCGGCCGTACCGTCCGCAGGACGACCGGCCCCGCGCAGCGGGGTCCCTCAGCG
>CAZIWQ010000588.1:0-5026 GCA_964542355.1 uncultured Armatimonadia bacterium | reverse complement strand
TTGGGATTGAGGGTCACGCTGGGGGAGCCACTGGCGACTATGAACGTCAGCGACCAGTTCTTGAGTGTCCCCACGTCCCCGGCGGACGAGTCCGTGATCTCCAGCTTCCACTCGCCGGCCAGCGGCTCGTTATCCACGCTCGCGAGGCTCCCTGCCGGACGGTATGTCCCCGTGAAGGGGGCCGCTCCGGCAGTGATCGCCCCACCCGCCTCATCGTCCAGGACGGTGCCCACGAAGTTGTCGCCGCTGCCTCCGACGTGGCTGAACAACGTGACGCGAGTCCCCGCGGGGCTGATGAGGGTCGCCTGAAGGTCCGCATCGTACGTATGGTCGATGTTCACCGTCACGTTGAGATCCGCGACAACGCCGGGACCCCCGACGGGCATCGTCGCGGTCAGCGATCCGAGATCGGGAATGGGCATGCTCACAGCTCCGGAGGAGTAGGTGACCGGGGCGGCCAGCGCGTGGCAGGCGGCGAGCCCGAGGACCGCGACGACATATGACAGACGGTGCATGGTACAGCTTCCCTTTCGGCTAGCTCCCCCCGGCTAGCGGTCACAGTCGAATGGCTCAGCAGCGGCAAGGCAGATTCGTGTTCGCCCCTCCCCCCAACTATCCTCCCCTCAGCATGTAACATCCCTACGCCGTCCGTCAGGATCACCGAGGACGGCGGGGGAACCCTCCCCCGCCGTCAGGCGCTACTCGTCGCATGTTGTGCGTGGGATCCCGCCGGTGCGATCCGGCAGCTCGGCCCGCTCACTCCTCCAGCGGCCACATCCGGCACAGCAGCACCTGCAGGTTGCCCGGGAAGGCTTCCGGCTTCGTCCACGAGAGCGTTACCGTGTTCGGGCCTGGCCGAAGCTGCAGCTCCTCCGCCGCCACCGCCAATGGCTGCGCCGGCGCGAAGCCCCCGGGCCACAGATTGACCTTCCCGAAGCCCTCGTAGCTCAGCGTCCCATTGGGCGGCAGGCTCGTGTTGAGCGCGACCTCCCGGTCGTTGATGAGCAAGCGTGGTTGCCCCACGTCCGTCGGCGTGCTGATCTGACGCACCAGCTTGAGGTCGTCGACCGCGACCTCGACCGTGGCGCCGGCGGCTACGTTGTTGAAGTACAGCAAGAGATAGGCGACCTTGCTCCAGTCGAAGCTGCCCACCGGCAGCGGGAACACGTGCAGCCGCCACCCCGCATAGTTCATCACCGGCAGGAAGTCGACGTTGCGCCCGGCGCTGTCGCGCAGTTGCACCCGGATCGTCTCGCCCTTCGCATCCCCCTTGATCCACAGCCCCGCGCCCTGGAAGCCGCGCAGGTCCAGGGGCTGGTCGAAGCGCCGGCCGATCCCCGTCCAGGAGTAGTCCCCCGTCTTGTTCGTCGCCCGCATCCGCAAAGCGTGCGCGCCGACCTTCGCCTCCGGCACGAGGTCGAACTCGAACGCCGTGTTGCCACAGACAACCCCCGCCGGTGTGATCGTCTTCCTGTCGCCCATCACGAACTGCTCGAAGCGGTTGGTCGCGGAGGCATAGTAGGGCGCGGCGTCATCGAACGCGTCCACCGTGCGTGCCTCCGGGTCGTCGTAGTCGCCTACGACAACGCCCTTGCCCTGGCGCACAAGCTCGAAGCCCAGCGTGCAGGGCACCGGGAGGTCGTTGTTGATCGTGACGACATTGCTCTTGCCGTCGAGGGCGTCGAGGACCAGCGGGGTCTCGTAGGCCGCGCGCAGCAGTCGCCAGGTGTTGCCGTCCGGGTAGATCTTGAAATCGCGTCCGGTCTCCAGCAACTTCGTCTTGACGGCCGGCGAGAAGACGTTGGCGCGGCGCGCGCGTTCCCACCGCCCGATCATCTCGTACATCTGCCGCGATTGCGCCAGCCGCTCGGTGGCCTCGACGGAAGTCTCCAGGGAGATGCTGCCGTCGATGCCCAGCGCGCGCGCACAGACGTACTCGATCTGGTCGGGCCGCACGTCGCGGAACCAGTAGTACCAGCCGATGTCCGCCTTGATCCAGTTGTTGCCCATGCCCAGGATCCCGGGCCACCGCTCATCGAGGTAGCCCTTGATGTCGCCATGGCCGTCGGCTGAGGCGCTGCGCGGGATGATGTGCCAGCACAGATCGCTGCCGGTGCCGTTGCTCGTCTGGTACATCACACCGCGCCCGATCTTCTGCCAGTAGCCCAGGTGCATCCGGTTCAGGTAGTACCATCGGTCCAGATAGGCGTCGTTGATGCCGTCGCTGGCATCGAAGTAGACGAAGTCGAACCCGGCCGCGTTGAAGACCTTCCCGAAGTTGTCCGTGAGCTCGTCCGCCAGCGTGCTGTCGGGGTCGACCAGGAAGAAGCCCCACATCGCCAGCAGGCCCTTCACCGGCTCGCCGGCGGCATGGGGCGCGGCCTTCGTGCCCAGCGCCCCCCGCGTGCAGTTGACGAACTTCGAGGGCGGGCCGGGCTCCATCGTACCGTAGGCGATGATCTCCTCGCCGATCTGGAGGTAGCTGCCCGGAAAGCCCCGATAGAACGGTGCGACCGGCGGCAGCTTCGCTTGGGCCGTCAGTGTGAGCGCCTTCGTCTTGGCGTCGATGGCCTCGGCCAGCGGAGGGCACTTGACACCCGCCAGGCGCGGGTCAGGTACCGGCGTGATCCACGGGTCGTTGGGCGAAACCGAGGGGCCGAAGACATGCACCCCCGCCTCCAGCCCCGCCGCATGAACCTTCTTCACTGCCCGCTGTACGCTGGCCATGCCATCGGGGAAGTTGCGGAGGTTGATGTCGAAGTGCCCGTGGTTGGCCAGCCAGTCATCCTTCAAGAAGATGATCGTCCCGAAGCCCCCGGTCTGCGCGTACTGGATCAGCGTGTCCACCTGCGCCTCGCTTGAGCCGGTGGCAAACAGGTACGACTTGCGGTTGGACTCCGAGTCGCGCATCCAGACCCCGTCGCGCATCGCACACGGGAGGCCATTGGCCTGCTCCGCCGCGATGACGGCCGGCTTGAACTGCGCCGCGGGGGCACCGATGAGCACGAACTTCGCCCCCACGAGCTGGTGCTCGCGCTCGCACGCGCCCCCCATGATGAAGGTGTCCCTGGTCCCGGAAGGGCGATTGTGGCTGTTCACGCCGGCGCAGAAGAAGCAGGCCCCGAACTCGTCATCGTAGGTGGCCCCAAAGGCCCCGCCGGCCTTCGCCAGTCGCCGGATCGGGAACTGGATCTGGAGCTCGTCGACGTCGGCCGGCTGCACCGCAACGACCTCCAGCGCGAAGTGCGTCGGGCGCGCGGTGATGCGAACGGTCGCCGACAGATCCGGGTCGAGGAACCGGACCGTCAGCAGGTCGCCGGCGCGGGTCGCCCGGTACGCCGGCACCATGCGCCCGTCGCGCAGCAGCGTCATCAGCGGCACGGGGGACGGCTCACCCAGGTAACTGCGGTTCAGCGGCTTGCAGGTGAACTCGCGCAGCAGCGCCCCCTGGGGGCTGATCCCGAAGCGGAGGGTCTCGTTCTCGAAGATCAGGCTCGGCTCGTCAGGGGGGACGTCGGGCAGCGCCAACGGCTCGACCAGGACGTCATCCACGTCCGCGCTGTCATCGGCATTGACCGTCAGGGCGAGGGACGCCGAAGCAAAGTTCTCGGCCGGCACCTGGTAGTAGCCGACGAACTTGCGCCACTCGGCGGAGACGGGGAAGTTGCCAAGCTGTGCCCCCCCCATTGGCCCGGTCTTGAAGTAGTGATAGAAGGTCACGGCGCCGGAAGCACCGCGCGTCCACAGTGATACGCGGTACCACTTCCCGGGCCGCAGGCCCGGGAGCGGCTGGTAGATGTGGCCCTGCTGCTTGTCGCGGCCGCCGAAGCGCACGTACGACTTGCCCCCGTGCGGGCCGTCGCTACGCACCTCCAGCTTCCCAACGTAGTGGGTGTTGAGGTGCCAGTCTGTCGGGATGAGGTGGTGCTCGCCGATCTGCCACAAGCTGTGCAGCCCGGCGGCGTCCGGCGTCACTTCGCGGGTTGTCTCGAAACCCGCGTTGCTCACGAGGGGCGGCGCCTCCTGAGCGACGCCGAACGAACTCACGAGGAGGCTGAGGAACACCAGCATACCCATGGGGAGTACCTCCATCTTGGGATCGGCCGCAGCAGCCGCGACTGGATCGCCAGCGAGGGCCATCGGGTAATGGTTCGTCGGGGGAGCCAGCCCGCCCTTCTCTGGTCGTTTACGTAACGTGCCCGGCAGGCTATACTAGGCTTGCGCCGCGGTCGCGGAAACGGGCTCTGTGGGGGCCAGCCGTGGAGATTGTCTACCCCGACTACAACTGCTTCCAGCGCTTCGCCGACGATCCGTCCCAGGTACGCATCGTCATCGAGGCCTTGGCCTGCGAGGAGCTCTTCGCGCGGGCCGCGCTGGGCGATCTGCAGTTGGTGTGGTCCTTTGTCCACGAGGACGAAGCGGAGAGGTGTCCCTTCCCTGAGCGTAGGGCGGCCAGCCTTCTGCTGGCTGCTGTCTGCACGATCTCGGTCCGGCCTGACCCGGACCTACGCGACCGGGCACGCGAGCTGCAACTCCGGTGCGGGTTGTCATCCCCGGACGCACTGCACCTCGCGTGCGCGCTGTGTGCCGGGGCGGGATTCCTGGTCACCTGCGATGACGAGTTCATCAGGAGGGCCGGGCGTACGCAGGCCAGCACGGTGGTGCTCGACCCAGTCGACTACATCCTCGGGGAGGAGCGGCGATGGCGCAATATCGGCGGATCTCAGATGACGAGCTGAGGCGACGGGCGATGGAGGTGCTCAACCAGGCGCTGGGGCCGATTGCGGCGGTACGCCTGTCCGCGATGCTGGAGCGCGAGCCGACCGACTACGTCGAGGTCTCCCGCAAGCTCTATCGGAACGAGACCGTGGACGAGATCTTCGAGCGCGCTGTGGCGCGCGAGACCGGTAGACCCCGGGACACCGCACGCAGTTGACGACTCCCCGCGGCGGCGCCATGACCGCGAGCCGTTGTAGGGCGCGGGCCTGTACCGCGCCGCCGTGGTCCCGCTTGCGGGACCACCCTG
>CAZIWQ010000587.1:0-5028 GCA_964542355.1 uncultured Armatimonadia bacterium | reverse complement strand
CGGCATCATGCTGTCGTTTGTCCTGCACATGCGCTACATCAACGTCCCCGCGCTGTTTGGCAATCACGGGGCCGATGAGTTCGCACAACGCATGGGGGGGTTGATCCTCGTGGTCGGCCCGGTGTGGATGTGCGACATCGCCGCCTACCTCGCCGGCAACCTGATCGGCCGGGTGAAGCTCGCACCGCGCGTGAGCCCCAACAAGACGGTCGAGGGCTCGGTGGCGGGCCTGATCGCCGCTGTGGTCTGCGCCCTGCTGCTCGGGACCTGGTGGCTGGGGCTGCCGCTGGTGCACTCCGCCTTGCTCGGGCTGGTGATGGGCGTCGTCGGTCAGCTCGGGGATCTGGGCAAGTCGGTGCTCAAGCGCGACATCGGGATCAAGGACTTCGGCGCCCTGTTCGGGCCTCACGGGGGCGTGCTCGACCGTTTCGATGCCATCTTGTTCAGCATGCCACTGGTCTACTGGTACTTCTGGTTCGTCGTGATGAAAGGCGCGGCGCACTGAGGCCGTGTGAGTGCACAGCTAGAAGAGCGGCCGAAGAGCCGTGCTGAGGCCGCGACGCTACGCTCAGAGGCTCGCAGAAGCTACTCATAGCCATCTCCCCGCTAGCGACCCGGCCGGAAGTGGCCTGTTCGGCCGGGTCGCTAGGGCCAGGGGAAGAAGGGAGCCGGTGTCCGGAAGACACAGGACACGAGCGTCCACAGCGCAGCCATCGTGAACTCCCCGAAGATCAGCCCCAGGAATATCGGCCGCGCACGCCGGTAGACCCCGATCCCCCCGTAGCGCATGATCACCCACTTGAGCAGCCACGCCACCAGCATCGGGAACCAGAACACCATCGTGGTCCACGAGCCGGACAGGGCGTACCCCAATGGGTTGAGCGGCCACCACAGGAAGTGCCGGCGCAGGCTGCTGAGGCCGATGGCGACGGCGATGCCCACCGCCGTCCACAACGGCGCCTGCCACGTGAAGGTCTCCTGACCGGTCACCAGCGGGAAGTTCTCCCGCCAGAACTGCGTGGGGATCGACTGGTAGGCGTAGGAGTACATCGTGACCGCACCACGCTGGTAGGGGAGCCAGATATGGAGGGCCCCGGCGGCGACGACGGCGAGAACGATGGCCAGGACGAACACCCCGAGCAGGCTGCGCCGGCGCAGCGCGGTCTGGTCGGCCAGCTTCTGACCATCGAGGAACCCGGTCAGTACCAGCCCGCGCAGGTCGCGCGTGAAGATGCAGTCCGTGAACGCCAGCGCGGTGAGGCTCGTGGCCCCCAGCACCCGCTTGTGGGTGAAGATCCCGATCACATCGAGCGGGGTGAACGACCCCTCGGTCATCGGCATGCCCGCCTCGGCGGTGCTGCGTGCCATGACGATGGATTGCACGAACAGGTAGATCCCGAACTCGACAACGGCGACCCATGCGGACATCCCGGCGGCGGCGCAGAACAGGACGATCCCGAGCATCGCCACCCCCAGCACGCCCAGCGCGGTGGAATACGGCATCAGCTCGTCGGCGTCGCCATGGGCCCCACGCTCCGTGGCAGAGCGCAGCATGGCCCGGATGCGTGGCCACGAGGCCCACGCCATGTAGCCCACCACCCCAAAGTACGCTCCCAGCGTCTGGTAACCGACGAAGGCCTTCACGCTGGCGTGAGACATGGCCGGCAGGTTCATACCGAACGAGGAGGCAACCACCTCCTGCACCCGGGCCAACATGAAGAACACCCACAGACTCAGCAACACCTCGTTCGGCAGCAGGTAGAAGAAGCCGACCGCAGCCATCGAGTAGAACATCGTGGTATAGCCGAGGTCGCTCCACGGCTTGCCCTTGAAGAACTGGTTGAGGCGGAGCTGCATGCCGATCTCCGGGATCTGCGGGAACACCTGGTGCAGGCCGTTCAGCCCGAACACCACCAGGGGGAGGGCGAAGCCCAGCCACATCATGCGGTCGCGGAGGAAGTCGTGGCCCTTCTGCTGCGCAATCATCTCCAGCGGGAGCTGGACGAGGGGGAACGCGAGCAGCTCGTGATCGGCCCACAGGCGCTGGAGGAAGGCCGCGAGGGCGAGCATCGCGGCGTACACCAGGCCCACCAGCCCCAGCCATGGTAAGGTCGACATCAGCCACGGCTGCCAGGGAACCGCCGCCCCCGGCCGGAGCCCCTCGTAGAAGCCCACCGCGAGCTCCTGCAGCGCTCCGCCGTGGATGTCCCACGGCACCATCCACTGTCGCAGGTGGGGGTAGAAGGTGTCCTCCCACTTGTTGGCGGCAGTGGCGTAGTAGTTGACCCCGACCTGCATCGGGATCAGGTCTTCCATCAGCCCGCGCGAGGTGATCATCGAGGCCAGCAGCATCATGCAATAGACGACGGTCAGCTCGCGCGGCGACAGCGGCAGGCTGGCGCGGATGCGGGCAAGCGCCCGGTTGATCACGCACAGGAGCAGGAGCAGGGCGACCACGACGGGAGGGAGCTGCAGGAAGCCGATCTGGATCGTGCCGGTGACGAGCTCCGCCCAGGCAACGATGAACACGGTGGCGAGGATCGCCACCGTGCCGACGAGGAGGGCCCGCGGGGTGACGGCGCGGCCGGGCGCCACCGTGGCGTCGGCCCTGGCTGTAGGCTCTGTGTCTCCGGGCTGTTGAGGGGAGTGCATCGGGCGGGTTCGCTGCTCCTGTCGCGTGGACTGCTTCGCCATCGCTGCGGACCGTCACACCCGGTCCGGCGCCGACCCCCTGAGCACGTAGATCGAGGGCTCAAGGCCCCCCAGGTTCACGACCGTGACGCTATCCAGACTGAGCGCGGGATGCTCGGCGACCAGTCGCTGCATCAGGCGTCGCTCGATCGTCAAGAGCACCATCGTCCCGCCGGGTTGTAGCACCCGCACGGCTTCCGCCATGAACTGTGGGTACATCCGGCGATTGGCGCGGTGTGAGCCGACGCGGCGGCCCCAGGGCAGATTGCTGACGATCGTGTCCACCGACGCCGCGGGCAGGGGTAGGCTGCGGCCATCGGCCTGGCACAGCGTCGCGGGGACCCCGGCAGCGCGCAGATTCTCGCCCGCAGCCCGCAGGGGGCGGGGATCGAGGTCCAGCCCGAGCAGCACGGCATCGCGGCCGGCGCCGGCACGCTCGATCAGCACCGTGCCGCTGCCGCACATCGGGTCAAGGAAGACCCCACCGGCGCGGGTCCCCGCGAGCAGGCACATGGCGTGGGCCACGGTCGGTCGCAGGGAAGCCACGCCATGGCTGACCCGCGAGCGGCGACTCATCCCCTCGCCGGACAGCCGCAGCCCGACGGCGGCGCCGGCCCCCTCGACCTGCAGCCAGATGTCGATATCGTGGTGCGTGAGGTCCACCCGCCAGCCGGTCTGAGCGACGACCCCGGCGCCGGCGGCGGCCGCCAGCTCGTTGGAGGTGTAGTCGTGGACGCCCTCGCGCGTCGCCGTGATGCGGAAGCGCGGCTCTCCGAGAGCGCGGGCCAGCCGTGCGCGTGCCGCCAGCGCCGCCGACAGGTCCACCGCGCGCATCTGCCGCTCCACCTCCGCTAACCCCGCGCGGGTGCTCGGGAGGTCCTCGATCTCGGCGAGGGAGGCAAACACCTCCTCAGTGGTCCGCAGCCGGAGGAGGTCGCCCGGGTCGCCACAGTCGCTGAGCCACACACGGCCGGGCCGCACAGCCTGCACCATGGCCGTGGGCAGGCGGCGAGCGATCTCCGCGGCGGCGACCGCCTCGAGGCCGCGGACCACGCTCACGTGGTACCTCGTGGGCCTCATGGGCCGCTCTCCGCCTCGGCCTCGGCCCGCTGATCGCGTTGCGTCCACCCCAAGACCTGTGCGCGCAGCGCGGAGAGCGTGCCATCGCCGATGGCCTGCCGGAGGCGCGACATCAGGGTCATGTAGAACCGAATGTTGTGGAGGCTGAGCAGACGCCATGCGCTGGCCTCGCCGATGCGGAACAGATGGTGCAGGTAGGCGCGCGAGTAGCGCGTACAGGCCGGGCAGTCGCAGGTCGCATCCAGTGGCTGCGGGTCGCTGCGATGGCAGGCGTTCTTGATCTTGACCGTACCCTCCCATGTCAACAGGCTGCCATGGCGTGCCATGCGCGTGGGGAGCACACAGTCGAACATGTCGATCCCGCGGGCGGCGCATTCCACAATGTCGGCGGGCGTCCCGACCCCCATGACGTAGCGCGGCGCCCCGGTCGGCAGCAGCGGCTCACACGTCTCGATCGCCGCGAGCATCTCCTGCTTGCTCTCCCCCACCGACAGGCCGCCGAGCGCGTAGCCGTCGAACCCCAGCTCCACGGTGCCCCGCGCGCTGCGCTCGCGCAGATCGCGGTAGACACTGCCCTGGATGATGCCAAACAGCGCCTGGCGTGGGTTGCCGTGCGCCGCCTGGCTGCGCTGCGCCCACCGCAAGGTGCGCTCCACGGACTCTGCCGCATACTCGCGGGAGACGGGATAGGAGGTGCACTCGTCGAACGCCATCGCCACATCGCTGTCGAGCGCGTTCTGGATCGCCAGTGACTGCTCGGCGGTGAGCAAGAGCTTGCTGCCGTCAACGTGCGAATGGAATGCCACTCCCTGCTCGGAGATGTCGCCGGGGTGAGCGAGAGAGAACACCTGGAAGCCACCGCTGTCGGTCAGGAGCCCGCCACCCCAGTCCATCATCGCGTGCAGGCCCCCCAGCCCGTGCACGATCGCGTGTCCCGGGCGCTGCCACAGGTGGTAGGCATTGCAGCACAGCATCGTGGCCCCCACGGCCTCGAGGTCGGCGGTGTCGCACGCGCGGACCACCCCCAGGCTGCCGCAGGGCATGAACAGCGGCGTCTCGACCGTTGCGTGCGCCAGCACCAGCTTCCCCCGCCGCGCGTGCGAGTCGGGGTCCGTCTGCAGGAGTGTGAATTCCATGGGGTGGCGTCCTTCCGCCGTCGCTAGAAGAGCGGCCGAGAAGCCGTTGTGAGGCCGCGAAGCTACGCCAGGATGGCTCTGGAGGGCACTCAGCCGGCCGCTACGCCTCGGGGGCCGGCCG
>CAZIWQ010000586.1:0-5031 GCA_964542355.1 uncultured Armatimonadia bacterium | reverse complement strand
TCCTTCGTCGCTGCGGCTTCTGCGAAGCCGCATGCGCTCCTCAGGATGACAGTGATCAGCAGGTGCGGTTCGTGCGGCCGCCGACGGGTTGGCCAGAAGACAACGCCGTCGAGACGCTCGACCTACGCGGCGGGTGCCCAGGGCTCAGTGCGTGCCTGCCACCTCGGCGTCGGACAGACGCCCCCGGGCGTCGAGAGCTCTGACGAGGGCGTAGACGGGCAGGCCGGTCGCGACGATGGCCAGGCCCAGCATCGCGCCCGCGCCGGCATAGACGATGCTGCTGTAGAGCATGTAGCCACAGACGAGCGAGAATGCCCCGGCCGCGACCAGCAGGCCCACCCTCCCGGCGGCCCGGCCCTGGTGACGCACACCCATCCCCAGCGCCACCAACCCGATCAGCGCCATGAAGCCCCAGTACGCCGGCGCCGTGTACTCGACCGCCACCTCGAAGCCATGCCGGCCGCTATCACCGAGGAGCCCGGCAACCAGCACCAGGGCTGTGGCCACGACGCCCTGGACCAGGAAGGCGTTCAGGGGCGTGCGACGCGTGCGATGGCTGCTACTGAGCCACCGGAGCGAGCCGTGGGTGAGGCCCAGGGCCTGGATGGCGCGCGAGCCGGTGAAGGTCGTGGCATTGGCGCTCCCGAGCGCGATGACCGCCGACAGCGCCGCCACCAGCACTCCCCCCGCCTTCCCGCAGACCAGGGACACCACATCGCTGGCGGGTGCCGTGGACTCGCGCAGGCCCTCGAAGCCCAGGGCTCGCAGGTACGCGATATTGATGAGGGCATACGTCGCCCAGATGCCAAGGGTGCTGATCAGGAGCACGGCGGCGAGGCCGCGCGGGCCGCGCGTGACATCCGCCCCCAGGTAGGACGCCTCGTTCCACCCGCCGTAGGCGTAGAGGACGAACACCATGGCGAGACCGAAGGCCGGATGCGCGGGGGCCCCGGCGTGGGTCGCGGGGCCTGACGGGCCGCCCAGCAGCACGCCGGCGAGGCATACCGCCACCAGCCCCCCGACCTTCGCAATCGTCAGGACGTTCTGTGCCGTCTTCCCCAGGTGCAATCCGCAGGCGTTCAGGACCGTCAAGCCGACGACCGCGCCTCCCGCGTGCCAGAGCGAGGAGTAGGGGCCGAGCGGCCACAGCTTGGAGACGTAGTCGCCGTAGACGAAGGCAGTCGCGGCGATGGAGCCGGTCTGCAGCACCGTCATCCTCGCCCAGGCGAAGAGGAAGGCCACAGCCGGCCCCAGGGAGCCTCGCAGGTAGGTGTACTCACCACCGTTCCCCGGGTAGGCGCGGGCCAGCCGGGTGTAGCAGTAGCTCCCGCACAGTGCGAGCAGCCCACCGAGGGCCCATGCCCACATCATGGCAGCCGGGCCCGAGGTCTGCGCGGCGATGCTCGACGGCGCCCGCAGGATGCTCGTGCCGATCACGAGCCCCGTGATCAGGAGCACTCCGTCCGTCACCGACAGTTGCTGGCGCTGTGTCTGGTCGGGCATGGATTGGGGGTGACCTCACCGACCGGGGCTCTGGGGCGGACAGCAGACTGTTGGTCGGCGATTGTGCCATGCGGATGCGACGGCTCCCGCAAGCGGCTGGTACGAATCGCGCGCTTGCGGGAGGCGTCACAGCTTCATGCGGGTTCCGCTCGTGTCGCTCGCTATACTCCCCTCTACAGTGCCGCGGCCTCGGCACCGCGCCGAGCGAAACCGGGGTACCGGCGCGCTCGGACGTGTCCGACCACTGAGAGGGAGGTCACTGCCATGTCCCGCCGCCTGTCCCGAGGGTTCACCCTCATCGAGCTGCTCGTCGTCATTGCCATCATCGCAATCCTCGCAGCCATTCTGTTCCCCGTCTTTGCGCAAGCCCGCGCCAAGGCCCGGCAGTCCTCGTGCCTGTCCAACCTCAAGCAGATCGGTCTGGGGACTATGATGTATGCCCAGGACTACGACGAGTGCTACCCCTACTACTACTATGTTGCTGCGATGACGTGGCCGGGGGGCTTCCTCGTCAGCGACGGCTCGCCGAACACCTACGACGGGGCGATCTGGACGACGGTTCTCGGGCCCTACATCAAGAACTCCCAGCTCTGGTACTGCCCCGGGGTGAAGAAGACGGTCGAAGACCACTATGTGGACCCGGCGACCGGCGTATCACCCTCCAACTACGAGGTGAATGCCTTCATCGTGGTCCCCGACTACTGGTATGCAAAGGGCAAGGTCCCCAGTGGCGGGCCGGTGTCCCTCGGAAAGGTGGCGGACCCGTCGGCGACGTTCATCTGGGAAGACTGGGGGCAGGCAACGGAGCCGATCCACAATCTGGGAACCAACTTCGCCTGCTGCGACGGTCACGCGAAGTGGCAGAAGAAGGGGAACAAGGCCATCAAGGGCGGATGGTCGTAGCCCGCTGTTCGAGACGAATACCAGGGAGGGTCATGCAGATGAGATCAGTCGCCGTCGTGCTCGCCGGAGTTCTCCTCGTCGCCGCGTCCTGTGCCTCTGCCGCAGATGCGACCGCCGCCTATCCCGGCAAGTTCTACATCGTTGGCATGGGGCCGTATCTTGACCTGATGACCATCCGCGCGCAGAAGGTGTGCGCGAAGACCGACATCTTCCTGCTCGAGGAGCCCGGGGATGCCGTGGCGTGGAAGGACGTCATCAAGGACCGGCCGGTCATCTATTGCCCCCACGCCTCCCGGGTGTACTACGGCGCCGACCCGGCGAAGGTGAAGGACCCCACCGGTCGGGCCGTGTGCGAGCGCAACGACAAGATCCGCAAGGACCTCATCCGCCAGGTCGTCGAGGCCACCAAGGCCGGCAAGATCGTCTCCTCCCTGCAGTGGGGCGATCCCATGGTCTACGGGACCACGTTCTACCTGGAGATGCTCCCCCAGGACGTGGAGACGGAGATCGTGCCGGGACTGGGGGCCTTCGAGGCAGGTTCCGCGGCGCTCAAGTGGAGCCCGACGTTCGGGGGCGACAACAACGCCGTGATTCTGACCATGGGCGACTGGCCCGGCCGCAACGACACCAACGACAAGCTCGCGGCCATCAACAGCACCATGGTGATCTACACCTGTGGGTGGAAGTACAAGCAGGGCTTCGAGCAGCTCCGCAAGCACTACCCGGCCGACACGCCGGTCGCCGTGGTCTGCTTTGCGGGCGTGCCGAATCAGGAGACGGTCATTCAGAGCACGGTGGGCAAGTTCCTCAAGGAAGTCGAGTACGACAAGCTGCCCTACCTGACCATCGTGTTCGTCGGCAAGTTCATCGGCGCCGGCCAGGCACGTCCTGACTTCGTCACCACCGGCAAGGACCTCATCAAGCAGATCCACGACAGCGGGGATGACCACAGCGAGGGCCCGCCAGCCACCGCCGGCGACCCGGCGAGCGGAATGCGCACCAAGTGCGCCTCCCCCATCAAGGCGCCGTAGCCGATCGCGCGGAGCCGTCTCACCCGACAGTCTCGCATCGCCGCCGCCATGGACCTTGCCATGGCGGCGGTTGTCGTGTGGGCGCCGGGGATGGCAGGCTGCGAGCCCTGCCCCACACGGCGGCGCCCCCGCTCGGCATCCGGCGATGCTCCGGCGCAAGCAGATTGCCGTTTGACGGCGGGCGGGGTCGTGGTATAATGCTTTAAGATACCAACTATCGTAACGCCAAACCTTTGTGGACTCCCATGGAACTGAACCCGCGCGACGAACTGATCGGCGCCATCGACGACCTACTCCACGACATCCTCGGCAACTACCTGCGACCCGCGCACCCCCCCAGTCGCGACCTGAATGTGACGATGGGACAGCTCCACTGCCTCGGTGCGATCAGCCGGCTCGGCACGCCGGCGATGTCGGAGGTGGCCGCGGCGCTCGGCCTCCACCCCAGCACGGTGACCGTGCTGGTGGATGGCCTCGTCGCCCACGGCCTCGCCCGGCGCTGGGCGGACCCGCACGACCGCCGGGTGGTGCGCGTTGCCGAGACGGCCAAAGGGCGCAGGAACCATGAGCGCCACATGGCGGAGATGCGCGCGCGGGTGACCGAGGTGCTCGGCAGCCTCAGCGATGGTGACCTCGCGCACATCCACGGCAGCCTCGCGACGCTGCGCGACGCCGCCCGCCGCCACCCGGAGGCGACCGGCCGCGACGTCGCGCGCCCGAAGGGCCGCGGCGCGGGCTCGCGGGTCGCGGGTGAGCGACCCGACCGGAACGGCACACCAGACACGTCCCTGTGAGGCGGCGACACTCCCATGAAGCGCAAACTGACGATCATCGGTATCCTCGTGTGCCTCGCGGTGGTCGGGATTGTCGTCGTGGTGCGCCGCAAGGCAGCGCGGCCCCCCACGACCGAGGCGCAAGAGGTGGTCACGGTCACCCGGGGCGCCGTGCGCAAGACCGTCACCGCCGACGGGACGCTGCGGGCGGCGACGACCGTATCGGTGAAGTCGGATGCCGGCGGCAAGGTCATCCTGCTCGCCGTCGACGTGGGCGATGTCGTCAAGCAGGGCGACCTGATCGCGAAGATCGACCCGACCGATACTCAGACGGCCTACAACCAGGCGCTTGCCAGCCGGCAGAGCACGCGCGCCCAACTGACGCAGGCACAGGACCAGGCGCGGGCGCAGCCGATGATGACGCGAGCCACGATCGGGCAGGCGCAGGCAACCTACGATGCGGCTCGCTCCGACCTGCGCCGGCTCGAGGCCGCGACTCAGCCTCGCGACCGGGCGGACGCCCGCGCGGCGCTTGACAAGGCCCAGGCGGGGCTCCGGGCGGCGCGCGAGAACCTGACGCGCTTGACACGGGCCACGCAACCAGTGTCCCGGACCCAGGCTCGCTCGAGCCTCGACCAGGCCAACGCCGCCCTCCGTCAGGCCCAGCAGAACCTCCGGCGCCTCAAGCAGGCCACGCAACCCCAGGCATTGGCGGAGGCGCGCGCCGCCTTCGACAAGGCCAAGAGTGAGCTCACCGTCGCCGAGAAGGAGCTCAAGCGCCAGCAGAGTCTGCTGGCCTCCGGCTACGTGGCGCGCAGTAG
>CAZIWQ010000585.1:0-5041 GCA_964542355.1 uncultured Armatimonadia bacterium | reverse complement strand
TCGTTGAGCAGCGCAATGCGCTCCGGCTGGATCACGGCTCTGTCACCTGCCTCAATGCCGGGCCCGCCTCGGAGGGACTCTCCGGGGGGGGCGGTGCCCGGGCGAGGTGAGCGGCATTGGCTTCTGTTGCGGGGGCCCCCGTCGTTCTTGTACGGCTGACGGCCCCCTGACTGGGACTCGCAGGCGGCGGCTGTGCCCGACTCGGGCCCCTCGCGGCCAGGATGCACAACGGGCGATCCCCTACCGCTGCTCGGCGATGAGGAACCACCCTCCGGCCTGCTTGACGGGAATCGGCTCGTCCGGGCGGAACTCGCGCGCTTCCTGCATCCCCGTGACCGGCGGCGCGGACAGCTTCACTGTCGCCGGGTCCAGCCCCAGCGCCTGCCAGTCGATGGTCAGCCTGACCTGCTCATCCTTGCGCGACCAGCTTGCCAGGGCGATGAGCGACTTGCCCGGCTTGCGGTAGACACTCGCCAGCACGTCTTTCTGATCGGTTTTCACCGGGCAGGCCGGGTCCCAGTAGCCGAGCGGCTCGGCGTCCTTGATCCCGAACTCATCCCACAGGGTCCAGATATGCTCGCGGCCCCCGATGCGTCCGGTCATGAAGTACAGCATCGCCCGCCACATGTTGACCGTGCCGGTGTTGTCGAGCATCTCGCCGGTCAAGCCGAAGGGGATCCCGGAGACGTCAACGAGCCAGTAGTCCTGGCTGCGGTTGTAGTTGAAGCCCTCCCCATACCACAGCGCGGTCGCGTACGGGAGATGCTCCAGGTCGGCGTTGGCGACGCTGTCGTTCTGGCCGGTGCACTGGTGGTGCTCCATGCGGTAGTTGGGGTTGTGGCGCGACATCACGCGGGCCACGCGCTTGGTGATCTCGCGGTCATAGCCAATGCCGTCGAGATAGAGGCTGTAGAAGCACTTGTTGCGCAGCAGCCAGTCGAGGCCCGCGATGTAGTAGTTGTGCCAGCGGGAGAGGAAACGAGTGGCGACGGCGGCGTCGATCTCGGTGCCGACCGTCGTGCGCCAGGCGCGGTAGAAGCCGTCGCCGAAGTGCTCGCGCAGCCAGGGGTGCCCGGAGGTCTGCGTCGGGTTGCGCCCTTCCTGATAGCAGCGTTCGGCCCCGGGGAGGACCTCGCCCCCCAGGCTGCGCAGCGCCCACACCTCCACCGGCCGGTTGGTCAGCTCCCGCACCGTGTAGTAGAGCTGCACTCCCAGCCCGCCGCTCTCCACAATGCGTCGCTGCAGGTCCCGGAGCTTGTCGGCGGTGAGGAACGGATAGTTGATCCACGGGTTCGGCACACTGGCGTGGTGGATGTGCATGACCGTGGCGCGTCCCGGGCCGGTGCTGCGGAGCGGGTCGCCCACCCGCGCCGTCCAGTGCTGCTTCGAGATCGGCTTGAACGGGGTCACCAGCAGGCGGAAGGTGAAGTGCCAGGGCTCGCCCCGCTTCAGCGTCACAGTGTCCTGGCGCGTGCGCACGAACACCGCCTCGCCGGCCTCCTCCAGGACGCCCCGTCCCGCCGTCACTTTGAGCTGCATGCCGGCATTCACATCGCCGATCCACACCTTGCTGTTGCTGCGCGAGCCGGCGTCGAAGGTCCACTGCCGTGCCGCCGGCCGGTAGCCACCGGCCGCGTTGGCGCCCGCGATGTAGGTGGCGATCTTGCGGGCGAAGGGGACGTCGAGACCCACCTGCTGCAGCACCGTATCCGCCTCGGCGGTCAGAGCGAGGTCGAACTGCAGGCAGCCGTCGAACTCCATGGTCATCGTGGTGAGCGCGCTAATGCCGTCGGCGGCGCTGTGGTACTGCCGGACGACCTTGCCGGCCTTCTGAAGGGGGGTCTCCGGCGGGGCGGTCGCGCGCCACGCCAACGGTGTCTTGTCGCGTGTGGCGACGAAGCGGATCGGCGCGCTGAGCACCGCGTTGCCGCGGCTCGTGACCTGCTGCGGCAGGCCGAGTGCGTCGAAGTCGACGGCACGGTCGAGGCACTCGATCCGGCTGGCCGCCACTTTGAGCGGGGTGTACGGCGGGACCAGCCAGTCATCGTCGAGCCCCAACGTCGAGTCGAGCCAACGCAGCCGGGCGTGACGCCACAGCTCATCCTCGCCGTGGGACGCGATCACGCCGCCGGCAACCTGCAGACTGAGTGCCACGGTCTGCGGCGCAAGCCCCTGCGGCTCCACCGTCACCGTTCCGTGATACGTGCCCCGGGCGCCCTCCGGCACCATCAGGCCGATCCACAGGGGGCGGATCTTCCCCCGCGCGAGGTTGAACGGTTGGGTGAACGCGCGACCCAGCCAGTCAGTGCCGCCGAGGTTGAAGCACGTGATCGTGGTGGCGGGGATCGCCGGCTGCCCTGCGGCGATGAGGTCGCTGCAGGTCAGCTTCAGGTCGGAGAACGACGCTTCCGAGGCGAACATCCCGAGCTGGAAGCAGTAGTACTCACCCGGCTGAGCCTCGCCGGAGAACTCCGCCGTGGGGCCCCGTCGGATCCAGCGGAGGGGGAGGTCCTGGAACATCCGCACCGGGTACTTGCGGTCCTCCGGGAAGATGAGGTACTGGCGGTTGCCAGCCCGGGCCACGAGCTGGGAGGTCTCCTCGGCAGTGGCGCAGACCTCCATCGGGTCGAGACGGTCGAACTCGGTCTTGGCCTGGAACTCGACGAGCTCGGCGCGCGGCAGCCGCTGCCAGTTGCCGCGCGAGATGTCAGGCAGCTCGCCGCGCGTGATCGGCGCCTCGTCGCCCGCCGCCCAGGCCACCGCCGTGAGCCAGTTAGGGTCCGGCTCGTCATGCGGCGTCAGGTACCGATCGGTCGCGTTCCAGTAGCATGGGGCGGAGACGATGGCGACGTAGGGCAGGTAGTACACCTCATAGTCGCCGGGGACGGTCGGCGGCTCGAACACAATGTCGCCGTATTCGCGCTTGCAGTTGACCACGGCGATGTTGTCGACACGGAGGCCGGTCTTGGCGTCGAGAATGCGGATGGCCTTGTCGGCCGGCTTGTCATCGCGCCGCCGCCAGGGGAGGTGGGCCCAGACGGCACGTCCCTGACGCGGCGGAAGCTTGAGTGTCGCCGGGACGCGAACGATGGCGCGGTGGCGGCCGAGGTCATGGCGCTTCCAGTCGGTGACCGTGTAGGGGACGTTCTGGGCGCACTGCTCGACGCCGCGGATCACCTGGCGAAGACACAGGTCGGTGGCGCCCGGCCGCCAGACGAATCGCCCCGGCTCGGCCGGCAGCGGCGACCAGGCGGCGTCATCATAGCCGGGCTTCAGCCATTCCCAGGTGGTCTGGGGCGAGCACTTCCACAGGCGGTCCGTCTCGGCCCGGCTGACCTCGAGCCGGATGCCGGGCTCGGCCCCGGCCGCCTGCGCGACGACCCCCACGACGTTGTCGCCCTCGGAGATGTCAGCCACCGCGCGCAACGTTCGCTCCACGAACCCGGCATACGAATTGGTCCACACGACGGACTGCAGGGGCAGCCGGGTCCCGTTCACGAACAGGGCCGCATTCACGTTCCGGGTGTGGATCTGAAACAGCGTGCGGACGCGGTCCTCTGTCCCCCGCTCGCCGGTTGGTGAAGCGGCTTGCCGCTGGCTCACATAGAAGCTCTGGTTGAGGGCCGCCTCGGCCAGCGCCTTCGCGTCCTGCGCCGGCGCCGTGCCCTTGAACTCAAACCAGCGATAGTGCTCCTCATCATGGAAGTTGACAACACCGGGGGCCCAGGTGCTGAGGGTCTCACGGGGTGTTGTGGCATTGCGCGACAGGTTGGCGCGCCAGCGCGCGCCGGGCTGCGGGGTGGCGCCAAGCATGGCGAATGGGATCGCAGCCTCGACGAGCCACGAGCCCTCCTGGCGCGAGGTGGCGACCGTCCAGCCCTCCGGCCAGTGCGCGGCCGCGGGGTTGCACAGGAGCTGGAGCTTCGTCGCCCGCTCCCCGGGGACGAGGTGGATCTCGGCACAGTCGCTCTGCCACAGGTCAGGGCTGTTCTTCTCGGCTGCCGGGAGCTTGCGGGAGCCCGGCTGGTAGAGACGGATGGCGAGGTAGAGCGCCTCGTCGGTGTAGGCCGCCTGGAAGTAGGTTAAGGCATCGAACACGAATGGTCGGCGCTGGTCGGCCTGGATCCCCTCGGGCAGCACCTGGAGGCCGTCGTCGGTGGGGGCGCTCTGTAGCCGGCTGAAGCCGATGACCTCGGGGGTCAGGCGCCAGGCTTCATCGCTGAGGTCGCCGTCGAGCCGGGGTGCTTTGCCGAGCTTGAAGCATGGGTACGTCTCCTCATCCCCGGCGGCCGGGCGCAGATCGGCGGCGCGGCACAGCAGGAGGGGGCCAACCGACACCCGCGCCCCCACCTCCGCCGGGGGATGCAGTTGCAGGCACAGGGGCATCTCCTGATCCGGGGTCCGGAACGCCAACTCGACGCTCTGCCAGGCCTCTGTCTCACCGAAGGACTGGATCGGGGTCGTCTGGACCCAGTCCTTGCCGGGCGGTCGCTGGATCAGGTACACCCGCGCCTGCCCCGGCCCGGCCACCCTGAGCTGTAGCCGCAGGCAATAGTCAGTCTGCGCCGGCAGCTTGTCGATCACCCGGTAGAGCTTGAAATCCCCGGCGGGACGTTTGCGCGTCAGCGTCAGGACACTGTCCTGCACGGAGAACTCCCCCGTATCCGCCGGGATACTGACCGGGGTGCCCCAGGCCGCGGGGCTCTTCCAGTCGTTGGCGGCAAGCAGATTCGCGGGTGTTGCGGCAGCCACGGGGGCTGCGCAAAGTGGGTGGGCGGCGACCAGCAGGGCTAGCCCTGCGGCAACAAGCACGAGGCGCAGTTGCGGTGCGGGCATGGGCACTCTCCTGTGCGGGCCCCGGCACGGTCCCGGCTACTTCGTCGCCACGACCTCCAGGGCAAGTGACCCGTCGCCGCCGAACCGGGGGCTATCCCCGGTGACGGCATACGGGAGGCGGCTCTGACCCAGCATCGCTTCCTTCCCGGGCTCCAGCGCCACCGTGGCCCGGGCGGTACCTCGGGCGGGCACCTGGACGCTGACT
>CAZIWQ010000584.1:708-5041 GCA_964542355.1 uncultured Armatimonadia bacterium | reverse complement strand
CCCTTCTCCCGCTTCGCGGGCTCAGGGCGATCCCGCAGGGCGGGATCGCGGCGGCGGAGGCGCTAGCCGGCCGGCGGCTTGCCCCACACCGGCTGGTTCTTGCAGTACCAGTCCATCAGGATGGGATAGAGCACCTTGCCCGCCGGGTTGCGGTTGCCCCGGTACACGACGTGGCCGGCGCGCGCCGCCTCGTCCCACAAAGCCAGCGGGAAGAACAGCAGCGACTGGGCATACGGTTCCTGCGGAACATAGACGGCCTCGCTGTAGTCCGGCAGGTCCACGAGGTTGTCCTCGAACCGGAGGTCATGGTAGCTGGCGCGCAGGATCTGGACCTTGAGCCCCAGCGGGGTGACGCGCTGGCCCCTGGCATTGGTGTAGGCCCGCCCCCGGATCGTGTTCTCGCGCACGTGGACCCCGCGCATGCGCACCCCGGGCGGGATGTCGCTGCCGTACAGGTTCACGCCGCACGTCCCCCACGGGGCATGCGGGTCGGTGCCTAGCTCGATCTCGTTGTGGGCGAAGAGCACGTCCTCATGGCGGGGGCACTGGATGGGCTTGCCTGCCTCGCCCTGCATCGCCAGCGTGATCCCCGTCGTCACACCCAGGAAGCGGTTACCCACGATGGCCGTGTTGCGGTTCCACCAACTCATCGTGAAGACGGCGTTGCCTGCGAAGTTGGTGACCCGGTTCCCGCGCACGGTGAGGCCGATGCAGTTGGCATAGGTGATGCCGTTGAGGGGGCTCTGCTGCGTCGCGGGGTCATAGACCTCGTCATGGATCACGCAGTTCTCGACCAGCCCGCCGTAGGAGGGCCACCAGTTGTTCTCGTTCTCGCCGCCGTCGGCCGCGTCGAACGCGGGGTCCTTGCCCGCGGGCATGATCCAGGTGCGATCGTCGAAGTTGTCGGCGCCCCCGAGCGTGATGTGTGTGATCTCGCCCACCGGGGTGCCGACGCCGGCGTTGTGACCGGGGGCGGTGAAGTCGAGGTCGCGGTACACTGCGGCCCGCCGGCAGCCGGTGCGGTCCTTGTACACGAGGGTCTGGTGGATGACGAAGCACTCGCGCGAGCTGCCGGCCGGGTGCCGCCCGGTGCCGTAGCCGCGGAAGCTGACGCGCTCCACCAACGCCCCGCCTCCCCGGATGCCGATGGCGTGGATGGTGGTCTGCTTGTTCTGCCCATCGAAGTTGCAGTCGATCGTGAGATCGCTCACGACCACGTGGTCGGCGCTCTCGTGGAACCCACGGTTGCTCATGACGATGAAGTAGTTCTCGGCGGGTGCGGTGCCGTGGGGGTTGGTGCCGTCCAGCAGCTTGATCTTCGTCCGCTCGCGTCCGCAGCCCGTGATACGGTAGGTCGGTCCGAGGTCGATGGCGTGGTAGGTTGCGTCCGGGTGGTAGCGCTCGGGCTTGCCGCGTACCCCGTAGGTTCTCGCCTGGAGCTTCACCCGTCCGTAGGCGGCCAGGCACTGGTTGATTGCGGCCTGGTCGTCATGGGGGCTCGCGCCGTCCCCATCGCCATAGGCGCCGAACCACTCGGCACAGGCGTCCTCTTCCGGGTCCACGCACCGGAGCAGGCGTCCGGGGGCGTGTGTCGGCGCCAGGACGGCGCCACCGTCAGCCGGGAGCTTGCTGTCCGGGTCGTAGCGGAACAGCCCCCCACCACCGTCGCCGGCCGTGCGGTAGCCCTTGACCGTGGCCTGCGCCCCGCCGCTGAGACCCTCTGCCGCACACAGCTCGGCGATGGTCTCGAACGTGCGCGCAGCAGGCGGCGGCTGGGCCGCGGCCGGCGCGTAGGTCCCCACACCCACCGCCGCGACAAGCAACCCCCCGAGAAACGCTCCTCGCCTGTGCGCCACTGACCCGACAGCGGACATGAGCGCCTGGAAACAGCACCACTTGGTCATCTCAGCCTCCACTGTGCTGGTTATGATGGGAGAGCGACCGCGCCATGGCTCGACCGTCATCCTGAGCCCAGACCGCTACGCGGTCTTCTGGCGAAGGATCTGCTCCATGCGAAGGCGCTCCTGAGCGAGACGAGATCCTTCGTCGCTGCGGCTTCTGCGAAGCCGCAGGCGCTCCTCAGGATGACATCACCCGGGGCCACGGTGCGCCCACGTGGCAGCGACTCTGGTGCTACACCTGTAGCCCGACGGAGCAGCCCGGTGCTCAGTTATCTCCGATGACGCCCCCAAGGGCCCGGTGCGCCCACGTGGCAGCGACTCTGGTGCTACACCTGTAGCCCGTGGAAGGAGTCTGCGGGTCGGGAGGGCAACCCTCAGGACGAGTCCAGACGCCTGCGCCACGCGACGGGGGTCTGCGGGCGCAGTTTCCGCAATGCGACTGGTATCGATACCCGATGGAGGAGTGCAGCATGCGTAACCAGATGCTCTTGTGTGTGATCGTCTTGTTGGCCGTAGCCGGGCTTGCCCGGGCAACCACGCTGAGCCACGAGGGGCGCGCCCTGGCCACTGTCGTCATTGCTCGCGAGGCGACGGTTGCCGAGCAGACCGCCGCCGAGGAGGTGGCCGCGACCCTGGAGGCAGTCACCGGCGCCGCCTTTTCCGTTGTGAAGGAGGGCAGCGGGCAGGTTGCGGGGAGCCGGGTGCTGGTTGGCCCGACGGATGCCGCGTCGCGGCTGGGCCTGGATGCCGCCCGCCTGGGCCCTGAGGAGTGGATTGTCCGCACGGCCGGCGCGGACCTCTATCTCGTTGGTGGCCGCCCGCGCGGCACACTCTACGCGGCCTACCACTTCCTGGAGGACGTGGTGGGAGTGCACTGGTGGAACCCGTGGGAGGAGACGATCCCGGCGCGGCCGGAGCTGAGTCTGGGGGCACTGAACCTGCGGGGCCAGCCCGCCTTCCGCTACCGCGACATCTACATGCTGTATGGCAATGACGGGGGGCGCTTCGCGGCCCGCAACCGGCTCAACCGCGATGGCGATTCCCCGATCGACAGCCGCTACGGCGGGACGCTCAACTACGGCCCCCCCTACCACGTGCATACCTTCGCGTTGTACTTCCCGCCGAAGGAGTACTTCGCGAAGCACCCGGAGTGGTACTCGCTCATCAAGGGCAAGCGCTCGGACGAGGGGACGCAGTTGTGCCTGACGAACCCCGAGCTGCGCCAGGCTTTCCTGGCGAAGCTGCTGAGCAATATCGAGACCTCGTGGGCCAGCGCCAAAGCCGCCAGCCTGCCGCCGCCGCTGGTGTTCAGCATCTCGCAGAATGACTGGCAGAACCCGTGCCAGTGCGAGCGCTGTCAGGCCATCGCAACGGCGGAGGGCTCGGAGGCCGGTCCGCTGCTGGACTTCGTCAACTTCCTGGCTGACAGCATCAAGGACAAGTACCCGCCGGTGTACCTGGATACGCTCGCCTACCAGTACACGCAGCAGGCTCCCCGGACGATCCGGCCGCGGGACAACGTCATCGTCCGGCTGTGTGACACGGAGGCGGACCCGACACGCCCGATCACCGCACCGGAGAACAGCGCCTTCCGCAAGCACCTGCTGTCATGGGCGAGCATCGCCCGCAACCTGCGGGTGTGGGACTATGCGGTGACCTATGCCAACCCCGTCGGCCTGCCGCTTCCCACAGTTCAGACCTACCAGCCGGACTTCCAGTTCTATGCCGCGCACAATGTGGAGGGGGTGTTCACCGAGCATGAGTTCGGGATCACCGGGGATCTGCGCGACTTCAAGATTTGGATGATGATCAAGCTGCTCGAGAACCCCGCGGCCGACTATGGGGCTTTGGTGGACACCTTCATGAGTGGGTTCTACGGGCCGGCCGGGCAGTACGTCAAGCAGTATGTGGGAGCCCTGGAGGCCGAGGCACGGGCCCGTCAGACCCGGACGAACTGGGGCGCCAGTGCCGCGCAGCTCACGTACCTGAACCTGGACTTCGTCACCCGGGCGCAGCGCCTGTTCCACCAGGCCGAGCGCGCGGTCCGGGATGACGCGACGCTCCTGCGACGGGTGCGGCATGCCCGGCTGCCCCTGGACCGGGCCAGCATCGTTGCCTACCCGCGGCTGACGAATGAGTGGTCGGCGCAGGGCGGGGACCCGGAGCGCGGGCCGTTCGATCGCGAGACCGTCGCTCGCCGCGCACTGGACACCTGGAACTGCCAGATCGAGTTGCGGCTCCCGGAGGCGGCACGGGAGGCTGAGCGCATGCGCGCCGAGGGCGAGATCCGGCGCTATGCGATGGTGCCGGGCAACATCCGGCTTCCCGAGCAGTTCCGGGCCCTGCCCCGCGGGACGGTGCTGGACTACACGGCCATCATGACCCGCAACTACGCAGATGTGGTCAAGGTGGTCAAGGACGCGGAGGCGGAG
>CAZIWQ010000584.1:0-698 GCA_964542355.1 uncultured Armatimonadia bacterium | reverse complement strand
TCTGGACCTCACGGCGGCCGATGTGGAGCATTCCGAGCGCTACGTCCTGCCGATGCCCTGGGGCCTGTACGGCACTGTCGACAAGCGGTTCGTCGACGGCAAGCCGATCGCGGCCGCCGATGTTCCCGGACCAGGCTACCACTGGTACAAGATGGGTACCTTCCCGGTGCCGGCTTCGTACTACCTGTACTTCTTCTGGAGCTGGATCATCCAGTTGGATCTCGACAATGCCTACGACCCGGCCCGGCCCCAGCAGCAGTATGATGTCTGGGCGCGCGTCAAGTTCGAGGGTCCTCGGTTCCCCCACGCCAAGCCAGGTGACAAGGATGCCATCTGCGTGGAGCGGATAGTGCTCGTCAAAGCCGGCTGAGAGGAGGGGGGCCGTGGGCTGCCCGACCGTCCCCACGGGCGTTGGGATAGGCGCAGACGCCGGCTCGGGGTTGTCGCGGGCGTGTGAGCCACAGGCTGTCGACAGGCGCATTCCGTAGCGACCCGGCCGTGCCGTCTGTGGGGCGGAGGCCTGTACCCCGCCGGTGTGGGGCAGGCTTTCCAGCCTGCCATCCTTGCCGTCTTGTGGGGCGGCGACCTGTGCGCCGCCGGTGTTGCCGTTGCCGTCTGTAGGGCGGGGCCCGCAGGGTGCTCCCCCGCCGGGCAAGCCCGGCGGGGGAGCACAAGACAAGATAGGGGAGGGTGGCCGC
>CAZIWQ010000583.1:0-5044 GCA_964542355.1 uncultured Armatimonadia bacterium | reverse complement strand
CCATGCCCCGCTGCCCCCTGTGGATGGGTCTGGCACTGTGTCTGCTCGCGACCGCGGGGGTGGTGCGCGCAGGCACCGTGACCTGGTGGGATGCGCGGTGGGAGCATCGGGTCGCGCTCACCGCGCCCCCGTCACCATGCGACCTCACCGCCCTCCCCGTGCTGGTGACCGGGCGGGAGCTGCGCGCCCTCGCCGGCGACACCCCGCTGGCTCTGAGCTCCCTGCGCGTCATCGGCCCCCGGGGCGAGATCCCCTCCCAGGTCGACGAGTGCGATGGCACCGGCGAGCTTGTCCCCGAGCCCAATCACGTGCTGGATGATGACGATGCACTCGTGTTCCAGATCGATCGGCGCCGTGGCGAGCCCACGATGTGCTGGGTGTACTTCAGCTCACGGCCGCGCCCGCTCGCGATTCCGAGCGACGACGTCGCGTTCCGCTGCCAGCGCGCGTCGCGCTGGGATGCAGACGCCCCGGCCCACACGACCCTGATGAACCGTGAGCTCCGGCTGGGGGTCAAGGGCCCGAAGAGCGTCGAGCCGGAGAAGAACGCGTTCGCGAACTGGGGTTGCGGCGCCCTCAAGCGGGTGCGCTACCACGACCACGACTTCGTCCACCCGGCTGCCTCCTGGACCTGGTTCCTCCCCCACCATCCCTTTGCCGCGGGACCCGGCCCCTACCACTGGTCGGTGCCCGCACGGCTTGTGGACGGCCCGGTGAGGAAGGCCGTGCGTGTGCGGCTGGAAGGGTACGAAGAGAAGTCGCCGCAGGGCACCGTCACGCTCCACGCCGATGTGGTGCACGACATCGCCCTGTATGCGCGGGGGGCCGTCGTCGACTTCCGGGAGCGGGTCCGTGCGACAACGGCGCCCCCGGCGTGGAAGCTGAGCTATCGCTTCCCGCTCGACCTGGGAGCCAACTTCGGGCCCGGCACGGTGCTGTTCACCTCGCGTGGGGGAGAGGTTGCGGCTCGGGTCCCGACCCCCGAGGAGCTCGCACGGGTGGCGGCCGGCCCGAGCGCCGTGCTCTACCATCGCTCGGCCGAGGGTGATGATCCCTGGCTGGCATGGTTCAGCCGCACTGACAGGCTCGGCCTCGCGGTGCTGTGGCACCTCGCCGTCGGTGAGACGCCGGTCAACGGTCAGGTCGCGGCAACCGTGCGCCGGAACACGAGTGAGACCACCGTCACGCTGGCAGCACCCGCCGGCGCACGGGGTCAGGAGCCGACGGTGGGCTTCCGCCTGGTAGGCCTTGCCGCGGACGCGTCGGAGCCCCTCGCCGCTCACCTGGCCGCCTGGTCGCAGCCGGCCACGCGCTGGCTTGTTCCGGGCCCGCTCGAGACCATCCCGCCGGGAGGAGGCTAAGCAAGATGCCGGGTCGAGAGCACATGCGACCCCACGCGCCGCGCCGCCTGGCCGATGCCATCCTGAGGAGCGCGGGCGGCTTCGCAGTGGCCGCAGCGACGAAGGATCTCACTCCGCTCGCGGGCGGCTTCGCATGGTGCAGATCCTTCGCTGTCCCGCTTCGCGGGATAGGCGCTCAGGATGACTGGCGAGCTGAATGGCGCGAGCAGCCGCCGCAGCGCATCGCCCCGTGCTCTGTGGTCGCTCTCATCGTCGCGCTGTCGGTCGCGTTGGCGATGTGCCCCGCCCACGCGGCGCGACCGGGGGGCATCTCCTACGGCGGCACCTACCTGTACCATCTGAACGTTCCGGAGGACGCGTGGCAGCGGCTCCTGGCCGCGCCCGAGGTCACCTACATCTGCTCGCAGTTCAGTTGTGGCGCAATCGGCGAGCAGGAGGCGCGTCGCGTACGCGAGGCCAAAGCCGCCGGCAAGCGTGTCGTGGCGCAACTCTGGTGGGGCGGGTCGGGGCGCTTCAACTGGTCGTACTATTCACTGGCCAACATCGCCATGGACCCCGAGATCCGCCGGGCCTTCTGCGACAACGTGCTTGACCCCACACTCGCCGCGCTCGGCCCGGAGAACCTCTACGGCGCCCACTTGCTCGAGGAGACCGGGATGCAGTTCGGGACCGATGTCGACGAGCCCGGCGACCCCGTCGACCTGTGGGATGGCGATGACAATGGGTCGAACTGGGACCAGCCGGCTTTGCTCGGGGCCGGCGGCGTCCCCGGCTACATCGGTGGTCCCTACATCCTCAACGTGCGGCGCTATGCGGAGCGCTTCACCCGCGACACCGGCCTGGACCTGCGCGGCGCCCCCCTCTGGAGCGGCAGGGACTTCACGGTCTATCGGCAGTGGGTGGCGGTGAACCTGCAGGCCGGGGCCGCCAACGCCTTCGCCGATCACCTCCATGCGAAGTACCCGGGCCTGAAGGCCTTCACCTGGGACGGGCCGGCCTGGGACGGCTGCGGGGCCACCAACCTCGTGGCCATGCGCGACCACATCGACGGGCTGATCATGGACCCGTACTCCGACGCCCCGGGGAACTATGCGGCCGTGCGCGCCGCCCGCCTGCTCGCCCCCTCCGCCGAGATCATTGCCGTCCTCTGGGGCGTAGACGACCAGCCCGCCGGTGAGATGGTCAACCGGTTCACCAGCGCGTATCTGGGCGGCGCCGACGTGCTGGCCTACTTTGGCGACACCAGCCAGAATGGTGACCAGACGTGGCAGGAGCGCCTGACGCAGGTGCGGCCCTTTCTCCGGCTCCCTGCCTTCACCCATCACCCGCGCGTGCTGCTCATCACCGGTCACACGCAGGACTGGGCCGGCTCGCCCAGCATGCTCACCGGGCTGATCAGCTATGACGTGGTGCCGGCGCTCGAGGCCCCGTCCGTCCCACTGGCGCCCTACGACCTGGTGATCCTGTTCGAGGCGGAGCATCCGGGCCTGGAGGCATATGTGCGTGGCGGCGGACGGGCCCTGTACGTGGACGCCATGAGTGCCCCCGACTTCCTCGCGCGGGCCGGCGCTCTGACCGCGCCCCCGGTGAAGGCCACGCCCTGGGCCGGGCTGGACCTCAGCTTCCGCCCGGCCGCCTGGTGGCGCGAGCATCTGGCGCTCGCGGAGGAGTACCCATTGCGGCTCAGTAGCCGCCGGGCGTGGCAGGCGGTAGGGGCGGAGGGCGGGGGCGAGCCCTGCTTCTTCCTGCGCGTGGGCGCGGGGGCCGTGTGCTTCGCTCCCCTGCGCACGACCTGGCCGTTCCCGCCCCCGGAGCGCCTGAGTGCCTTCCGCCGCCTGCTCACCGACCTGGCCCGGGGCCTGCTGCTGGAGGCGGGGAAGGCGGAGACGGCCCGCACCTGCCTCGCCGACCCGGCGCATGGGTCGGGGTATCTCTTGATGCAGAGCGATGATCGCCAGGTCATCGCCGGGTGCCGCTTCCGCTCGGGCGAGCTGACGCTCACGCCGCTCCCCCTGCCGGGCCGGGACGTCCTCAGCGGCGAGGAGACCCCCACGCTCGGCGGAACCTGCCGCACCGCGGTGATCGTGCAGGCCCCGACCGATCGACAGAGCGGAGGGAAGTGAACCATGGGCTCCGACGCTGCTGCTTGCCACCACTCCCGCACGGCGTCGCCGAAGCCGCGACGCCCGGGCGATGTCATCCTGAGGAGCGCATGCGGCTGCGCAGAAGCCGCAGCGACGAAGGACCTGCCCTTGGTCGGAGGCGCACTCCCGTCGAGCAGATCCTTCGCTGTCCCGCTTCGCGGGACGGTCGCTCAGGATGACCTCCGGGCGCAGCGGCGCGCAGAACAGCGGCGCCGTTGCTCCGGCCTGGTACCTGCCATCGCTGTGCTCGTGGTGTCCGCCGCCGCGGCCGCCGCCCAACCGGGTAGCGGGGCGGCGGCGGGCCCGGGCGGCCGCCATCGCCTGCCCCTGGTGTTCCCCGCGCCACCGGGCGAGACCGGCCTGCGCGACGTCCCTGTCATCGTGACGGGCCGGGAGCTCTATGCCCTGACCGGGGTGCCGCGGCCGCCCTGCAGCTCATTGCGGGCGCTCGTCGCAGGGCAGGAGCGCCCCGTGCAGGTCGATGAGCGCGACGGCACGGGGGATATCATCGCACGGCCGAATGGGGTACTCGACAGCGACGACGAGGTCATGTTCACCCTCGACCTGGTGCCCGGACGGGTCACCACGTGCTCGCTGGAGTGGACAGACACGCCCCGTCCCGGGGCGGCGCCGGGCGCCTCGCCGGTCACGGTGACGCCTGAGACGAAGGACCCGTGCGTGCGGCTATGGCTGGCCAACGCGCGGCTCCGCCTCGGGCTCAACAGTCGCGGGACCGAGACGCCGGAGAAGAACGAGATCGGCAACTGGGGGCGCGGCACGCTCTCGCGCCTGGTCTTCGATGGCTTCCCCCTCACCAACATCGGCGGCTCGTGGGCCTTTGTGCTCCCTCGCCACCCGTTCGGGGCCGGTCCGGGAGCCTTCCGCTGGAGCGACCCGGAGGTGGTTGCCGCGGGGCCGGTGCGCACGGTCGTGCGGATGCGGCGCACGGGCCTCGAATGGAAGGACGACAAGGGCCAGGTGTTCCTGCGCGGCGATGCCACCCACAGCTTCGCGTTGTATGCCGCGAGCCCGACGGTGGATGTGGAGATGACGCTCAGCTACAGCGCGACACGGGACGACTGGCAGGCCGACTTCCACTTCCCTCTCCAGGTGGGCAAGACGATGCGGCCGGGGACGGTGCTGACGGTGCCGGTGGCGGGCCGGGCGACACGACGTGTTGTGGCCGCCGCCGACCTCGACGGCTGGTACCCGACGCTGTACCAGACGCCGGTGCCGGAGGAGGGCTGGTTCGCGTGGGTGTCGCCGACGGAGCATACGGGTCTCGGGGTGTTCTACGAGCGGATGGCGACGATCCGCGACCGGGCGCAGTGGGTGTCATACCGGCCGGTGGTGAACCCGCAGGTGAGCATCCGGCTGGAGCCGGGGGGGACGGTGGACAATGCGGTGAGCTGGGTGCATCGCAGCCTGACCTCGGCGGATGCGATGCGCTGTCAAATGCGGCTGGTAGGCCTGACGGAGGACGTGCCGGAGGCGGTGCGGCTGCAGTACCGGCTATGGGCCGAGGGCCTGCGCGAGGTG
>CAZIWQ010000582.1:0-5047 GCA_964542355.1 uncultured Armatimonadia bacterium | reverse complement strand
TTCTGAGGCCGCGAGGCCACGCCAGAATGGCTCTGGAGGGCACTCAGCCGGCCGCGATGCCTCGAGGGCCGGCCGGATGTGGCCTTTCCGGCCGGACCCCCAGGAGAGCACCATGACAGACACCGCGCCCCTGATCCGGCCTGCCACCGATGACGACTACCCCATCGCCGCCGCGATCATCGGCGCGGCGTTTGCACCGCAAGCCGAGGCACTGGGCATCACCCCGGAGAGTGTGCCTTCCTTCGCCGCGTTCATGACCCCGGAGAGCCTGCGCGACTACGTCCGCTACCGGGATCTGAGCCTGTTCCTGCTGACGCTCGCCGGGGAGGCGGCGGCCTGTGGGGCCTGCTCCCCCGATTCGGGCATTCCCGGCAAGGGGTGGCTGAACCGCATTGCGGTGCATCCCGCGCACCAGGGGGCGGGCTGGGGGACCCTCCTCGTGCGGTTCCTCGAGGACGAGTTGCGCCGGCGGGGCTTCACCCGAGTCCGGCTCGGGCATGTCAGTGCCCTCCACCGGCTCCATGCGCTCTATGAGCGGCTCGGCTACGAGACCGTGGAGCAACAGCGCTCGCTGAGTTGGCGCCTTGACATTACCTACATGGAGAAGACGCTGTGATGCAGCCGACCGAGACGCTGGAGGTTGAGGGGCTCCGGATCCCTGTGTACCGCTTCGCCGCCGTGATCGTGGGCTCGGGAGCGGCCGGGCTGAACTGTGCCGAGCACCTGTATGAGCTGGGGGTGCACGACATCGCCGTGGTGACGGCGCGCCTGGGAGCCGGCACCTCGGCGAACTCAGGCTCCGACAAGCAGACCTACTACAAGCTGGGCGTGTTCGGCGACGTCCCCGACAGCCCGCTGGACTTCGCGCGCTCGCTGTACGCGGGCGGGATGTGCCATGGCGACCACGCATACATCGAGGCGCTCGGGTCGCTTCCCGAGTTCTTCCACCTCGTGCGCAACGGCGTCGAGTTCCCCCACAATCACTTCGGTGCCTACGTGGGGTACAAGACCGACCACGACCCGCGTCAGCGTGCGACCTCCGCGGGCCCCAAGACCTCGATGCAGATGGTCGCGGGCAGCCTGCGCAACGTGCAGCGCAACGGCACGCCGGTGTTCGACGGGTACGAAGTGACCCGTCTGCTCACGGCGATGCCGGCGGGCAGTGGGGGAGTGACGGCCGGACGGGTCGTGGGGGCACTGGCCATTGACACCGGCGGCCTGGTGCACGAGAATTTCGGGCTGGCCATGTTCCTGTGTCCCGCGGTGATCCTGGCGACCGGGGGGCCGGGGGAGCTGTACCAGACCTCCGTGTACCCGCCGGGGCAGGTGGGCAGTCACGGCCTGGCGCTGGAGATCGGGTGTCGCGCCGGCAACCTCACCGAGTCCCAGTTCGGGTTGGCCTCCACCGGCTTCCGCTGGAACCTGTCCGGCACCTATCAGCAGGTGATCCCCGGTTACTTCAGCACCGACGGCGACGGCAGCGACCGGCGCTACTTTTTGAACGACTACTTCCCCACGATGCGCCAGGAGGCCGGCGCGATCTTCCTGAAGGGCTACCAATGGCCGTTCCATGCCGAGCGCCTGCAGGACTATGGATCCTCGCTGGTCGATATCGCGGTCTTCCGCGAGACCTCGGCCGGCCGCAAGGTGTTCATGGACTTCACCCACAACCCGGTGGCGGACGGTGGGCTCGAGCCGTTCCGCCTGGATGAGCTCGCGCCGGAGGCGCGCGGCTATCTGGCGCGTTCGGATGCCCTGGCAGCGACGCCGTATGAGCGCCTGGCCCACATGAACCCGGCCGCCATCGATATCTACTCCGAGCATGGCGTCGATCTGCACGACCCGCTGGAGGTGGCCGTCTGCGCCCAGCACTGCAATGGCGGCCTCACCGTCGACACGTGGTGGCAGACGACGGTGCCGGGGCTGTTCGCGATCGGCGAGGTCGCCGGGACGCATGGTGTGCGGCCGGGTGGGAGTGCGCTCAACGCCGGCCAGGTGGGGGGGCTGCGGGCCGCGCAGTGGATCGCTCATCACGGTGCGCGGGCGGCGGGGGAGGCAGCGTCGCCCGCCCGCGCCGCCGAGCTGGCACCGCAGGTTACACGGCAGTTGGCACAGCTCCGTCGCGACCTCGCGGCCGGGGAGCACGCTCCCGGCATCGGAGCCGTGCGGCGCGAGATCCAGGCCCGCATGACGCAGGCGGCCGCGTTCGTGAGGTCCCCGCACGGCGTGGCGACCGCACGGCACGAGACGCAGACGCTGGCCGCGACGCTCGCCCGTGGGGGGCAGCGGATCCAGCGCCGCGAGCAGTTGGTGGTGGCGGCCCAGAATCGGCACCTGTGCCTCACCCAGCTCGCGTTCCTGACTGCGATGGAGGCGCTCATCACTCGCGGCGGCGGATCGCGCGGGGCTTACGTGGTGTTGGATGAGGCTGGCGACCGCACGGTTCTGTCGCGGCAGGGAGCGGGAATGAGGCATCGCAGTGAGAACCTCGCGATGCGGGCACAGGTGTTGGAGGTTGCGCTCGCCCGTGACGGCACGTTCGGGGTCAGCGTGACACCGGTGAGAGAGCTACCGGTTGATGATTCGTGGTACGAGACGACCTGGCGGCAGTGGCGCGAGGGTCGCGTGTTTGCGAATGGCGGGTAGTGCGCGCCCTACCCAATCCCGATGCTGGAGTGCTTCTATCGTTATGCTACGACGCCTGCTTGCCGCGCGATCGTCGATACCAGGTGGCCCCCGAACCGGGGCGAGAGGTCGAGGGGGTGTTGTGGTGCGCCGGGCGCTGGCCGCGGTGCTGCTCGGGGTGCTGTCCGCCGCGGCGTGGGCCCAGCCGCCACGGGAGGCGGTGGCTCGCTATGAGAAGGGAATGGCCGCCAAACGGGCCGGCAAGGCCCCCCTGGCGGTGACCGAGTTCCTCGCCGCCATCCAGCTCCACCCGCGGTACATGGAGGCCCACTACGCGCTGGCGTGGGTCTATCGTGAGACGGGCGCGGCGGACAAGGCGGTCGAGGCGTTCCGCGAGGTCATCCGCATTGCCCCCCATAGCCCGGAGGCCATTGAGGCGGCACGGGCAATCCAGCGCATCCGGCTGGGGCCCGGGGCGGCCGAGGGGCGCGAGCGCATCGCCTTCACCTCCACCCGCGACGGGAACACCGATCTCTACGCGATGGAGCTCTCCGGCGGCGGGTTGGTGCGCATCACCTCCCATCCGGCCGTCGACGATTCCCCGCAGTGGTCACCCGACGGACGCCGCCTCGCGTTCGTCTCCGAGCGCGACGGCAACCGTGAGGTGTACCTGACCAACATCGACGGTAGCGGGGTCCAGCGGGTGACCGACAATCCGGCCGTGGATGACCACCCGGTGTGGTCTCCCGATGGTCGGCAGATCGCCTTGGAGTCCAACCGTGGGGGCAACATGGATGTCTATGTCGTCGGCGCGGACGGTGCAGGGCTGCGCCAGGTCAGCTTCTCCGCGGCGGACGACTGGATGGGCGACTGGTCGCCCGACGGGCGCCAACTGGCGATCCTGAGTGCGCGCGATGGGATCACGAAGGTCTACGTGGTGGGGGCCGACGGAGCCAATGTACGGCGCCTGGTCGCCAACAACGTGCCGGAAGGGCGGCCGGTCTGGGGGCATGACGGCACCCACATCTTCTTCTCGTGGAACTTCGAGCGCAACATCCAGGTGTGCCGGGCCAGCCTGGCCGGCAAGGGGCTGGCCAACGTCACGCGCAGCCCCTACAACGATCGGCTGTGTGATGTCTCGCGGGATGGGCGGCGGCTGCTTGTGGTTTCCGATCGCCAGCGGGACGAGGAGCTGTATCTGAGCGAGATGGACACCGGGGCGGCGCGGCGGCTCACGTTCAACCCGGGTGCTGACCGCGACGGCGTGTTCGCCCCGCCCGGCAAGTAGCACTGTGTGCTGTGACCTCTGCCCATCCATCGCGCAGGAGCCTACTCATGAGACCAGGCCTGACAGCCATCCTGCTTGCCGTGTCGGCGCCGCTGCTTGCCCAGGGGATGCCCCTGGCAGTGGTCGGGCCGGGGAGCGGCACCGCCACCGCCCTCGAAGCGATGCGGATCCCGGCCCAAGTCCTCGACTGGACCGCGGTTGCGCGGGGCCAGGCCAGCCTGTTCGACTACGGCGTGATCATCGCCGGGATGGACGTGGCGCGGGGCGCAATGGCAACGCGCGCCGACCTGGTGCAGCGCTTTGTTGAGTCCGGCGGCGTGCTCATCGGCATGCGAACGGGCGAGCCGGACGCATGGCTGCCTACGGCGCTGAGCCTCGACAAGGCCTACCAGTTCGGCGCCATCGTGCAACCCACGCACCCGCTGTTCACCACCCCGCACAAGTTCGATGCAGCCCGCATGCTCAAGGTTCACGGCGGGAGCATCTACCGGGCGTTCTACGATCTCGGCGAGGGCTGGGAGCCACTCGTGTCCACCGGGGCCGAGCAGACCTGGGACAAGGGCACGCCGGTGAGCAAGGGCCCCCACTATGGCATCGTGGAGCGCCAATGGGGGCGCGGGCGCGTTGTGCTGTGCCAGATGATCCCCGAATACGCGTTCGTGCACGACGCCGCGCTCCGCGATTGTGATGGGAAGGCGTTCCTGGAGAACCTGATTGCCTACGCCACCTCGCGGGCGCCGCGCTGGGCCGTGCAGCGCAAGCCGCGGCAGGTGCCGGCGAGCTTCGCGCACGAGCTGGCCGAGCTGCTCGGGCCACCGACGGCCGCGGGGACGCTGCCGCTTGCGGACGCGCAGTGGCGCTTCACCGGCGCCGGCAGCTATACCGGCAAGTCGGACCGCCGGGGTGTCTACACCATCGGGGCCGGCGACGTGCCCGCCCACAAAGGCAGCTTTGGCCAGGTCACCCGTGCCGTCGCGAACGCCGGTGGCGACGCCCTCCTGCGCTTCTACTGCTCCGACGACTACTGTGGTGGCGATGACCCCACCATGAAGGGGGACCGGCGCGTCAAGAGCACCCCCAACTTCAAGCGCAACGTGCGCACCCGGCAGGCACTGGTCAACGACACGGTTGTCT
>CAZIWQ010000581.1:0-5065 GCA_964542355.1 uncultured Armatimonadia bacterium | reverse complement strand
GACGAAGGATCACATTCCGCATACAAACGCCTTCGGCTGATGCTGATCCTTCGCTCGAAGACCGCGTCGCGGTCTGGGCTCAGGATGACACCCCCGTGGGACGGCGCACACAGCGGCGGCGTCTCGCCCGACAGACCCCGCCGACCGGGACGGTCGGCGTACGCGCCTGCGCTTCGTCTTTCGCCACTACGGCTTGGCCGTGATGTAGTAGTGCCACGACGACATCGTCTGGTAGTAGGTCGGCCACAGACCGACGTTGTCGTCGTTGGGGTCACTGCTCTGAGTGACCCAGCCGGTCATCGTCATGGGCGAATCGAGCTGCACCTCAATGGTCGGGGCATTCGTCTTCCAGGAAGAGGTGCCACCCTTGAGCCCAAACACGTTGGCCGTGGCGGGCGGCGCCATGATCCAGCCGCTCGTCGGGAGGGGGTAGAGCTGCGCGGAGGCGTAGGCGTGGGATGCGTCCCAACTGCTCGACGATATGTGCATCGAGGACAGCATGACGGGCTTGAAGCCCTCGCCGGCCACCTCGTCGATGGTCTGGGTTCCGGATGAGTTCAGGGACACGTCAGCGATGAGCCGGTTGGCGGCCGGTGGCCGGAAGCGCACTGTGCCCTGCACGGTGAGGTTACCGATCGTCCCGTGGATTGTCACGATCAGGTCGGGGTCACTGACCTGCCACGACTGGGTGATCGGTGCCCCCTGGTAGTACGTCCCTCCGCTCCAGAACGCGGGCATCAAGACAACGGAGGTGCCCCAGGCCGATGCGGACCCGTAGTTCATACGCAGGTAGCTGCTGTCCAGGTGCAGTGCCGCGTACTGGGGGAAATCGGTGTCACTGCCGTACGCGATCTCCAGCACATTCCCGTTGAGGGTGACGCTCCACGTGCTGTCACTGCCGCTGCCGCTGCAGCCTGACAGGGCGAGACAGGCCATCATCGCCACCAGCACCACCAGCACCAGCAATCGAGCCGTTGTGGCCGACCGTCCGGTCATTTCGTTCGCCTCCTGCGAGCGCAGGCCTCATGCCTGCGCGGTCTCCTACAGCCACTGTCTGCGTCGGAAGAAGCGGAGCATGAAGAGCGCCATCGTGACGATGATGCCCCAGAACATGGCATAGCCCCAGCGCCACTCGATCTCCGGGAAGTACTTGAAGTTCATCCCGTACACCCCGGCCAGGAACGACAGCGGCATGAAGATGGTCGCGATGATCGTGAGCACCTTCATGACCTCGTTGAGCCGGTTGCTGACGCTGGAGAGATAGATGTCCAGCATGCCTGACAGGATATCGCGGAAGGTCTCGATGGTATCGATGATCTGGATCGTGTGATCGTAGATATCGCGGAAGTAGAGGCGCGTCGGGTCGTCGATAAGTGCCGTCTCGCCGCGCCCGAGTGTGCCGATGACCTCGCGCAGGGGCCACACCGACTTGCGCAACTGGATCATGTTGTTCTTGAGCTTGTGGATCTTCGTCAGGACCTGGGACCCGGGGGTCTGGACAACTTCCTCCTCCAGCACCTCCATGTCGTCTTCCATCGTCTCGAGGGTGATGAAGTAGTGGTCAACCACCGAGTCGACGAGCGAATAGGCCAGGTAGCCGGCGCCCATGGTGCGCAGTCGGCCGCTCGCGGCCTTGAGGTGGTCGCGCACCGTGTCGAAGGCACCCTCCTCCTTCTCCTGGAACGAGATGACGTAGCCGGGCCCCAGGATGATGCTGACCTGCTGCGACAGGATCTCATCGTGTTCATCGTCGTAGCTCAGCCGGCGGAGCACGACGAAGACGTACTCGCCGAAATCCTCGAGCTTCGGGCGCTGGTCGGTGGTGACGACGTCCTCCATCACGAGCGGGTGCAGGCCGAAGGCCTCGCGGATGCGGGCCAGGGAACTGACGTCGGCGAGGCCGTGGACATTCACCCACGTGATGGTGTCCGTCCCGCGAGCCGCGACAAGATCCTCGCCGCAGTGAGCCTCCCGCTCCTGATAGGAGGTCTCATTGTAGTCGATCACCGTGATGCGCGCCTGGTCGCCGAACTTCTCCCCGAAGTGGACCAGCGATCCGGGAGGCAGGTCAACCTTATTTGAGCGGCGCTTCGTGCGTCGTGGCATCGGTTCGCCTCGGAGCGGGTGCGCGACCCGTGGCCGCCCCGCGAGGTTGGTGTGTCACCGCTACCTTCGCTGCACAGCCCCGCCTTCCTCCTGCCCCGCCGCTCACTGCGCGCCGACTTCGGCCGCCACCCAGCGCAAGTAGTCCTCGCTACCTGCCACGAGCGGGACGGCGATGATCTCGGGTACCGCATAGGTGTGCAGGCGCTTGATCTCCTGTTCGACGGCGTGGTAGGCGGCGGCCGTCGTCTTGATCAGGCACAGCCACTCCTCCCCGGTCTCCACCGCCCCCTCCCAGTGGTACGTGGAGGTGATCGGGCCCAGGGTTTGGACACAGGCCGCCAGCCTGCCTCCCACGAGGGCGGCAGCAATCTGTTCGGCGGCCTCCCGGCTCTGTGTTGTCGTCATTACCTGGATGGCATCAGTTGTCATCGGATGTTGGGTGACACCCCTTGGGCAGAGCTCGCATTCGTTTGGCGCAGCCCGTCGGCGTCGGCGTCCGCGCCACGCGGGCTGGCTGCTGCTCGACCGGCTCACCGATCGTGCTGCCGCGTGGAGTTGACTTCGGCAGAGGTCACCGCAATCCCTGTGCCGAACCGCGGAGTATCGCGTCCGGGGGCCAGTCGAGCGTCGCCCCTGCAGCCACGGCGTGACGTCGTCGGTATGAGGGGCGCGAGCCGCCTGAGGGAGCAACCAGATGAGGGTCTCTACTAGCATGCCGTCGGGTCGACGGAGCCTGGTCGTTGCTGCTCTTCTGTGCGCGTGTGCAGGCGCCGTGCGGGCACAGCCGCAGGCCCACGTGCGCTACGAGCCCCCGCGCCCCGGCGGGCTCGAGGGGGCCGCCAACCTGCTCTTGAGGGCTGCCGTCACGGCCTCCCCGCACTGGAGTACCTGCGTTCCCACGCTCGCCGTGGACGGGCACCACGACAGCGCCGGGCGGCACTGGGCCGCAGAGAACATCCCGGTGTGGCTGACGGTCGACCTGACCGCGCCCCGCGAGCTCAACGCCCTGCGCCTGTGGACCTACTGGGACAACCGACGTGTCTACCAGTACGTGATCGAGGGCTCTGTCGATGGCAAGGCGTGGACCGTGTTGGCCGACCGGCGGGACAACACCACTCCGGCTACCGAGGCCGGGGAGACGTTCTGCTTCCCCACCCTCGCAGTACGGCATGTGCGCACTACGTTCACCCACAACTCGGTGGGAAACACTACTGGCGGGCACATCGTGGAGATCGAGGGCTACTGCCTCGCGCCCCGGGTGGCCGCCGAGCTGGCAGCGCGCACCGCAAGCTGGGGCAGGGAGCCGGGCGGACTGCGCGCAGCCTGGGGATCGCCGGACGTGCGGTATGCCCGCGACGAGGTACCGGACGCCCGGGACGTCCCGGAGCAGTCATGGGTCGGCTGGCGCGGCGAGCGGGTGCATGCCCAGGCTGTGCTCTGGTCGCGCGTGGGCGCCCGGCAGGTGCGGCTGGTGCCGGCTCCCCTGCGCGCGGAGACGGGACAGGAGCTTCCCGCCGCCTGCGTGCGCTCGGCCTTCGTCCGCTACGTCTCTGCCGACGGGAAGCTGGTGCCCGATGTGCTCGACACGGCGCCGCGGCTGGACATGGCCCCCCAGAGTGCGCGGCCGGCATGGGTGTCGGTGGATGTCCCCCGCGACGCCGGGCCCGGCACGTACCGGGGGCAGATCGAGGTTCGCGCCCAGGGGGGGGCCGTGGCGCAGCTTCCCCTGCGTGTTGAGGTCCTGCCGCTCGTGATGCCTCCCGCGACCGAGTGGTCATTCTGGCTTGACCTGTGGCAGAACCCGTTTGCCCTCGCACGCTACCACCGGGTGGCACCGTGGTCTCCCGAGCACCTGCAACTGCTGGAGCCCCATCTGCGCCTGCTCGCCAGTGCCGGGCAGAAGTGCATCACCACGACCCTCGTCCACCAGCCGTGGGGGACGCAGACCTACGACCCGTACGAGTCGATGATCGAGTGGATCCGTCGGCCGGACGGCACCTTCCGCTACGACTACACCCACTTCGACCAGTACGTGGAGTTGGGCATGCGCTGTGGGATCCGGGGGGCGATCAACTGCTACTCGATGCTGCCGTGGTCGAGCTCGTTCCGCTACCTCGACGAAGCGACGGGTAGCGACGAGGTGCTGCACGCGGGTGTCGGGACACCTGCCTACGAGGCTCACTGGCGCAGTTTCCTGACCGACTTCACGCAGCACCTCACAGCGCGGGGTTGGCTGGGGTGCGCGGCCATCGCCATGGACGAGCTGCCGCCGAAGGCGATGCGGCCAATGCTGGCCTTCCTGCGCGCCGCGGCCCCCGCGCTCAAGGTGGCGTTGGCGGGGGGCAACACCCCGGAGCTGAAGGACGATGTCGACGACTGGTGTGTGTTCATCACCCCGCCGCTGGACCCGGCCGTGGCGCGCGAGCGCATCGCGCGTGGCAAGCCGACCACGTTCTACGTGTGCTGCGGGCCGGGGAAGCCGAATACGTTCACGGCGTCGCCGCCGGCGGAAGCGGCCTGGCTTGGGCTGTACGCCGCGGCCCAGGGGTACTCCGGGTTCCTACGCTGGGCCTTCGATAGCTGGGTGGAGGACCCCCTGATGGACACGAGCTATGTCACCTGGACCGCCGGCGACTGCTTCCTCGTCTACCCGGGGGCGCGGAGCTCGATTCGCTTCGAGCGCCTACGGGAGGGGATCCAGGACTACGAGACGATCCGGCTGTTGCGGGGGTTGCGGGCCAAGCGCGAGGGGGCGGGGGAGGGCCTGCGGCGGCTGGATGAAGCACTTGCCCGCTTCACCTACGCACGCGTGCAACAGGAGCCCGCCGCCGAGGCCGTCAATCACGTCCACGGTGTGCTTGTCGACCTGTCGCGGGTGGCAACGGGTACGTAGGCCGCCTCACTGCAGCCGCCGGTATCGGATCACCGCCGCGGACGGCTGGGTGGCGAGCCGCACCGG
>CAZIWQ010000580.1:456-5072 GCA_964542355.1 uncultured Armatimonadia bacterium | reverse complement strand
TGGTGAGCGGCGCCCCATCGCGGTCAGGGGACCGCTCCTACCACGGCAACGGCACGGCGAACGGCAACGGCCCGCCAGGAGTGCAGGTAGCCCTTGTCCCCATGGCGAATGCCCCCCGCACATCGGCGGAGGCTCCGCCCATGGCCCGGTAACGCCCCCATGACGCAGACAACCTCAGCCAGCCAAACGGTCGCGGAGGTGTCAGGATGAAACAGCCGCGCAAGCCGCTTGACGTCCGCCCCTACCAGGTACTCTGCACGATCTGCCATGCGGGAGCCGATGAGTGCCCACCGCGCATCCAGGCGCTGACGGAGGCCGTCGCCGCCAGCCCCGACCGGCCGATCCGGCTCGTCTGCAACGCGGGCGGTGTCTACACCTACCAGGATCCCGGGACGGCGGATGACACCCCGGAGGGGCCGGAGTTCAACCGCAAACGCGACCTCGACATCCTGCAGCGACTGGACTTCCCGCCTGGCAGCATTCTCCCCGCGCGGACGCTGCTGAAGCTTGTCATGCAGGTCATCCCCACGGTCGGCGGCCTGTGCGGCTACGAGAAGGCGACCGCGGACATCTGGCGCGGGTGCGCCCATGCATTCAGCGGGCGCTACGAGAAGAGCTGCGCGCAAGGCATCGCCCCGCTCATCGCCCCCCGCGCGGAGGAGCTGATGGTCGCCGAGAAGGAGCGCTCGATGGCGGCCCTGCGCTCCGCGACGGAGGTAACGCTCCGCCCCCACCTGCTGATGTGCGCCACTTGCCAGTACGGCGGCGGCACCCGTCCCCCGCTCAAGGAGGACAACCTCCCGGAGCTCGTGCAGCTCATCCTGACAGAGCGCCCCGACCTGCCGATCAAGTTCGCGCCGGGCGCCGACTGGATGATGTGCGCGCCCTGCCCCCAGTGCGTGCCGGAGCTCACGGCCTGCACCAACGTGCTCGGCTCGGGCGGCATGTCGAATGAGAAGCGCGATCTCGACCTACTGCGCATCCTGGGGTTGGGTTACGGGTCGGCACTACCGGCGCGCGAGATGTTCCTGCACTTGTTTGAGCGCGTGCCCAGCACGCGCGAGGTGTGTCGTGGGGAGAACCGCCCCCCCTCGGTGTGGTGGGATGGCTGCCACCAGAGCAACGACGAGAACCCGCGGGGGAACGAGAACTACCGCAAGGGCCGGCGGGCCTTGATGCGGCGCCTGAAGAAGCTGAGTGGGTGAGGCGAGGGCCGGCGGCGCTGTCATCCTGAGCCCAGACCGCGTGCAGGTCATCGTCATCCTGAGCCCAGACCGCGCCGCGGTCTTCGGGCGAAGGACCTGCTCTCGCGCTCTCGAGCGCGCACCTGTCGGCAGATGCTTCGCCCGGACGCTCCGCGTCCCGGGCTCAGCATGACAGTCGCCGTCTGTCGTCGCCGTTGCCGTCTGCCCTTGTCATCCTGATCCCGGACCGCGCAGCGGTCTTCGGGCGAAGGATCAGCATCAGTCGAAGGCGCCTATTGGCGGAATGTGATCCTTCGTCGCTGCGGCTTCTGCGAAGCCGCATGCGCTCCTCAGGATGACGTCGGCCCGGAGGCCCGGACCGCGCAGCGGTCTGGGCTCAGGATGACAGTCTCGTCGAACGACGCACAAGACAGCCGCGGCGAGACGCTCGACCTACGCGACCTATTCCCACGGCTGGTGGCGGCCCGCCGGCCGTCGGCCCAGGTCGTTGCTGACCACTACCTGATCCAGCCCGAAGTCCTGGGAGTACGGATCGCTGCCGATCGCCAGCCGGTGCTTGCCCGCAGTGAGCTGGAAGCGCACCGGTAGCATCTGCCGGAAGCTCCCCACGCATCGCCACAGGTAGTTGGCGGCGAACGCTTGCGAGCCCTTGCGCTCGGGGAATGAGACCAGGAACAGGTTCTGCGGCCCCCCGTCGATCCCCGCCGAGACGTAAGCATAGCCCCGGTCGCTGACCGGACAGGCCTTCACCCACACGACGTACTCCCCCGCCACCGGCACCTCGAAGTCCAGGCTCAGCTTCGGGAACGACGTCTTCCCCTCGGCCGTCTGCGGTGTGAGCTTCACGAGCTTGCCGCCGGAGGCCTCCTTCTCGGCCACGGTCAGCGCGGTGGGCGGAAGCTCTCCCGCCTCCGCCTCGAGAGCAAGGGTCACCTGCTGCGGGAGGGCCGGCGTGGTGACCGCGAGCGCCGGGCTCGGCGCGGACTCATTGCCCCACGCATCCATCGCCGTCACGCGGTAGTAGAGCTGCGTGCCTGCCCGGAGGCCCCACTCGACACAGCGCGGGGCCGGGGGCGAGAAGATGAGGTACCTCTGCGCGACCGGGGTGTCAGGCTGCGGGACTCGGTAGACCTGGTAGTGCTGCGCGCCGGGCACCGGCTGCCACTCGCAGGTCACGTCGAAATTGCGGGCCTCGACGAGCTTGAGGCCCTCCGGGGTGGCCGGCGCCTGCGCATCCAGCTTCGCCTCGCCCTGCGGGGTGAAGGCCGCATCGTCGGTCAGGAGGAGCTTGTCGAGAGCGAAGCCGGGGCCGGCGGCGACGATGGTGACCACGCACGGGGCCGCGCCCGGGATCTGCGCGGCCAGCTTCTGCCATTCCCACTCCCGCGAGGTCGTCGTCAGCTTCCCCGCCGGCGTGCCGCCAACACTGACCGTCCAGGGCTCGGCCGGAGTGCCGGCGCCCTGGTAGCGGATGCGCCCCCAGAGCGTATGGGGAGTGTTGCGGCGGCAGGGGAAGGGGTAGCTGGCGCCGCCGGGGCCCTCGCCGTCGCGGTAGTCCACGAACAGCAGGTTCGAGGCGGAGCCATGCAGGTTCTCGCGCAGGGGGGCCTGCAGCGTTCCGCGCTCGGCCTCCGCAAACAGCCGTTCGGGTTGATCGGCAACATCGCCCAGTGCGAGCTCCGTGCTCGGGCAGCGGCTCTCGAGGCCGGAGCGCTCGACGGAGGTGACCACGTAGAACGCGGTCTTCGCCGGCGCGGTGTCGGCATACTGAGTCGCCGCGATCGGTGCGGCAGTGAGCTTGTGGAAGCCCGTGCCACTCTGGTCACTGCGGTAGACGTTGTAGCCGGCGATCTCCGCGCTCTTGCGGGGCCGCTCCCAGGTCAGGGTGGCGCTGCCGCCGGCGAGCGTGCCCTGCAGCTTCACCGGTGGCGCGGGATAGGAGATCACGCACCAGTAGAGATCGACCGGCCCGAGCATCGTCGAGCTGAACGAGCCCTTGGTGCCGTCCGGGCTGAGGTTGGCGAATAGATTCGTGTTGTACTCTGTGTCGCTGGTATTGCCGTAGGCGACATGGTACCAGGTGCCATCGGTGTAGACCTTCATCAGCATGCTGGAGAAGGGTCCGGCGAGGGCCCGGCCGCAGGTGCCGGCGAAGAACCAGTCGTCGTGGTACTCCCATGAGATGTGCCCGTCTTGCGGGCCGGGCACGAGCATCTTGCCCTCCCACTTATCGAAGTCCCACAGGCAGATTCCGCCGCCGGAATAGCCGGTCTCCAGGTGCAGGGAGGGCTGGGTGCCGCCGTGGCTGTACAGCGGCTGGGCGGGCTTGCCGGCCGGCTGCTCATACTTCAGCCGGTCCATCCCGATCCTCCCGTCCAGTGACACCATCCGTTGCTGATACGGGTTCTCGGCCGACAGGTGCGGCAGGTGGTTGAGCGAATAGCGCACCCACCACTTCCCCTCGCGGTCGCGGCTGAGCCCGGCGCTGTAGAGCCAGTCCTTCGCCTTGTCGCCGGTGGAGTCGCTGGTCGTCGGCAGTCGCGTGTGCGTGCCCGTCTTCAGGTCGATGAAGTACAGCGGCGGGTTGGTGCCGAAGGCCTGCTCGTGGTAGACGGCCCCCGGCAGGTCGAGGTTGGCGGCGAGACTGCCGCGCCCCCCGTGCTTCAGCTCGGCGGGGACCGTGTACAGCGTCTTCGTCTCGCCGGTGCGCCAATTGAGCTGCTTGACCGCCTCCCGTGAGGTGTACACGAGCCAGTCGGGATCGTGGCTCCAGCTCAGTGAACCGGACTCCGGCAGCCCGCGCAGGGAGGAGCCATCCGGGCCTGCGAGCATCGCGGGCCCGCCGGGCCGGTCCCACGTCGAGACCTTGTAGGCGCTGCCATCGCTGTTCCACGGATACATGTTCGAGTAGATGGCGTTGGCGGCGCTCCAGTCCGACGTGACCCGCCAGACCTCCGTCCCGGTCCCCTGGTCGCGGAAGATCAACCGCTCGCCGGTGCAGCGGCCCTCCCGATCGGTCAGCCGGTCATACGGCTTCATGTCAACCAGCGTCTCGCAAGCTGCGGTCAGGCCGTGGTTCACATCCAACGCGATCGGTGGGAGTGGCGGCGGACCCTCGTCCACCAGCGAGGCGCTACGTACGAGCAGCTCGCCAACTCCACCGCGATCGAACGAGACCTGCACGCCGAGGGCGTGAGCCTTCGCCACCGCCTCACAGCTTGCCGTGATCGTCTCGAACTCCCGACCGGTCAGGTGGAAGGGCACCGTCACAGCGGAGGCGGTGTTTCCGGTGAATGGGAGGGACACTTTGCTGCCGGTGCTGTTCATCACCCTGGGGCGGGTCTTTTTTCTTCGCGCGGGCCGAGCCGCTTATTGGCTGGCGGTTTGCTTTTCGGCTCTGGCCCTGTTGGC
>CAZIWQ010000580.1:0-446 GCA_964542355.1 uncultured Armatimonadia bacterium | reverse complement strand
GTGATCGTCTCGAAGTCCCGGCCACTCAGCCGGAACGGCGTCGTCACGGACGAGGCCGCAGTGCCCGCGTACATCGTCAGACTGAGCAGCACGGGGCCGTTGGCCTTGACGCTGACAGTCGCGCGGAACCGTCGCCCCCCACGCACGAGTGAGGTGATCGAGGCGCGGGGCAGCAGGCTGCCCTTCGCCTGCTCGAACTTGGTGAGGCGCAGGACGCTCTGCCCATCCACGCGCGCCTGCTCAACCTTCCCGTCCGGCGGCTGCGTCGGTTGCCAGGACAGTTGGTCGCGCCACTGTGCCGGGAGGCCGCTCGCCTCGGGCGGCAGGGCGAACTGCGGGTTGCGCAGGATGTTCTCGCCCCCGAAGTACACACGGCCCCAGCCCATCGCGTCATGGTAGCTCCCCGAGGGCTGGAACGACCAACTCGTGTGGTAGTCGTCCTTGCG
>CAZIWQ010000579.1:0-5076 GCA_964542355.1 uncultured Armatimonadia bacterium | reverse complement strand
GTAGCAGCATCAACTGTTGCCACCGATAATGTATCACTGGACCAGACACCACCCGAAGGAGTTCCAGTTAATGTTACGGTTGATCCGGCATTTACAGACAATGCCCCAGAAATGGTCGGAGTCGAAGAAACAATCACTTCAATATCATGACTTTCAATGCCCGTGCATGGCGAAGTCCCGACGGTATAAGTCACCGAAACAGTTCCGCTCAATCCGGATGGATCAAACAGGTTTCCCGTCACCCCCGTCCCCGACCAGGTGCCGCCCGTGGGGTTCTACCCGGAGGTCGGTCTGCGCCTGTACGGCGATCAGCTCCGCTCCCCGGATGGCCAGTACGCGGAGGCCGGCACCTGCTGGGGTGCCACGCGCTGGCGCAACTACGAGCGGCACATCATCTTCGACAAGTACATCAAGCAGTACGGCAACGATGGCATGTACCTGGACGGCGCGGGGCTCGACGACCTCGGCACGCAGGACTGCAAGCGCCTGACCCACGGTCACCAGACGTATGGTGACTGGACCTACGACTTCCTGCAGTGGCTGAAGACACTGCGCGATGATGCGCGTGAGGTCCGCCCCGGCGCCGTGTTCGCCGGCGAGGGGATGGGCGATGTCTATCACATGTACCTGGACACCGGCCTGTTCTACCCGGAGAATGCCCCCGACGTGTACCTGTACACCTGTCCGTGGGCCCGGGGGCTGCTGATGCCCGGGACTGCGCCGATCCCCGGCTGGCCGGACGGGGGCCTGGAGTACGCCGCGGTCTACGGTCTGAAGATCGCCGGCTTCGACCACAACTTCGAGCAGGACCCCGCGCGCTTCCGGCGCTTCGTGGCGTTCCGCGACCGCTTCTACCAGTTCCAGTCCCGTGCCCGCTTCCTGGGCGAGGTCGGCCTGAGCGTCGCCGATCCGCAGGTGAAGGCCAGGCTGTTCGTCCGCAGTGAGCCCGGAACCCACGCGGCGCTGGTAGTGACCTTCAACCCCGGCAAACGCGCGGACACACGGGCAACACTCGACGCCGGCCGGGTGGGCAAACTGCAGAGCGCCTGGTGGTGTGACATGGCCGGAGGCTGGCGGCCGCTGACAGTAGCGCAGAACGAGGCGGCGTACTCGTTCACCCTCCCCGCTTCCGAGCTATCCGCCTGCCTGCTGGTGGAGCGCTGTGAGCCGCTGCTCCAGATCGCCGACATCGTGCCCATCGTGCCCGGTGAGACGGGGGCGGTGCACGTCACGGTGAGCAATCCGGAGCAGGCCGCGCTCAGTGGTGAAGTCTCGCTCGGGCTGCCTCCGGGCTGGAAGTCGGAGCCCCGCCCGCTGCGCCTGGGCTCCGGAGCCAGCCAGACCCTCGACCTGCCCTGCACGGTCGCGCCGGGCACCGCCTACGATGTCCACGACCTCCACGCAGTCGTCAGGGACGCCAACCGGGAGACAAGACGCTGCCAGCCACTCGGCGTCTGCCGCCCGGTGCAGGCGGAGCTGGACTATGTCGCGGCCGATCGCCTCCGCGTGACGATGCACAACGCCAACGCCCGGGCTATGAGCGGAACGTGCACGCTCGCACTCCCCGCCGGTGTGACTGCCGAGCCCCCTCAGGCCGCTTTCAGTCTGCCGCCGGCTGGTGACGGCGAGCTGACCTTCCAGCTCGCCAACACCGCGACGATCCAGACTCGCGAGCACGTCAAGGCAACGCTCCGCTACGGGCAGGATGTCACCTGCGCCTACGAGTTCGTGCAGCCCCCGCTGCTCAACGGCGGCTTCGAGCAGGACAGCGCGGGTGACGGCTATCCGGACTACTGGAACTACCGCGCCCCGGAGGACTGCTATCTGCGCAAGGGCGTCGCGCTCGATCGCAGCGTCGTCGCCGAGGGTACGCAGAGCCTGCGCCTGGAACCCCACGAGCAGACCGTGACCAACCATGTGCTGACCACGTTCCTGCGGCTGATCCCGGCGCATCACTACCGGCTCAGTTGCCGCATCCGCCGCAGCGCGAACCACCCCGGCATCGGAGCGCGGCTCTTCTCCCTGTACTCGCGTGATGGTCGCCGTTCCGCGGTCGACCTCTATGTGGGCTGCCAGGCGACTGGGCCGCTCAATGAGTGGCAGAGGTTCGAGGCCGAGTTCACCACCGTGGATCTCGACGTGCCGTACAACCTGCTCCTGTTCAACTCGAACCACAGTCCGGCGACGGTCTGGTTTGACGACGTACGCATCGAGGAGGTCAAGTGAGCCCTCGCCGTGCACTCAGTGGCGCTCGGGGGGGCCGGATCTCGCCGAGCGGGAACCGGCTCGCGTGCGGCCGTCGCGTAGGTCGAGCGTCTCGCTCGACAGGACCCCGCCGACCGGGACGGTCGGCCTACGCGAGTGCGGCTCGTCCCTCGCCGCAGGCCCCTCCTGCGTGCGATGGCGTGCGCCCCCCGGAGCGCACGCCGGCCAGCGACACTGGGACCGACTGCCGTGATGCTTCCGGTCGCCGTCGTGGGGCAACCTGCCAGGCGTTGGCCCTGGCCGCCCTGTGCTGGCTCGGGATGGGGTCTGCCCATGCCGCGTTTTCCTGGGTCGCCCCGGGGGGCGATGACGGGCAGCCGGGCAGCCGGGAGCAGCCGTTCGCGAGCATCGCCCGTGGCGTGCAGGCCGCGCGACCCGGCGACACCGTGGTCGTTCGCGCCGGGACCTACCGCGGAGGGCTGAGCTGGTCGGCGCCGGGCACCGCCGAGCAGCCGTTCACGCTCCAGGCCGCCGGTGACGGCCCCGTGGTCGTGGCCGGACGGTCCGAAGTGAAGACCGGCTGGCAGCCGCTCCCCCACCGCCCCGGTGTCTATGTCGCAGCGGAGACGGGCAGCGTCGCCGGGGTCGGGCTGGACGTGGACACAACGCCCCTGGCGGTGGATGACGTGCCCGCCATGCGCAGTCTTGATGAGGTGGCGCGGGCCTACCTGGGCTACTACCATGACCGCGCGCAGGGCCGCCTCTACATCCATCTCCGCAACGGCGAGGCACCGGGGCAACAGGCCGTGACTATCCTGCGTGACGGCTGCGGCCTCAGCCTGTCGGGAGCCCACGTGACGGTGGCGGGAATAGCGTTCCGGAGCTTCGCCGCCCAGGGGCTGGCCATCTCCTCGGCACGGAGCGTCACCGTGCGCCGCTGCCGGGTCAGCCAGTGCGGCTATGTCTGGTCTGCCGGGGTGCAACTGCACCAGGCAACTGACGTTGCGCTCGAGGACTGCCAACTCTACCGGCTGCGCAATGGCGTGATTGCCCAGGAGACGGTTGGGCTGCGGCTCGCGCACAACACGATCTACCACACGCGGGCGCACGGCATCTACCTGATCAGCCGGGGCCCGGTCGCCGTGCACGACAGCATCATCTACGCCGGTGGCGGGAGCGGCTCCGCGTTATACATCGACGCGGCCTTCACCGGCGGCCTGGAGGCCGACCACAACTGCTACCTGGATACCGGCACGCCTGCGCTCATCTCGTGGATGCCCCTGCGGCTCCGGTTCCCGACGTTCGGGGACTATCGCGCGGCTCTGCCCGATCTGGATGAGCACAGCCTCAGCGCCGAGCCGTTGTTTGTCGCGACCGCCCCGGGGGCGGAGGACCTCCGGCTGCGCCCCGACAGCCCGTGTCGTGGGAAGGCTCCCGACGGTAGCGACCTGGGGGCACGCCAAGAGCACTGAAGGGAATCCATCGGCCGCTGCCCAATACCAGGAGAGACGCCATGAGAACCCACATGCCCTCTCGCCAGCGCTGGTTGACCGCGGTGTGGTGCGGGCTGTTCGTGCTGCCACTGGTGCTGGGCCCTGCGTGGGCACAGCCGACTGACCTCGCCCGGGGCAGGCCCTACGCCCTGACCCCGGCGCCGAACTACGGGCTGTGCACGGAGCCCGGGGATGCCACGCAGCTTACCGACGGCGTGTGCGTGGAAGCGGCGCGCGGGCAGATCTGGGTGGATCCGCGCTGTGTGGGCTGGCGGAGCCGCGAGCCCGTGGAGGTGGTGATCGACCTCGGCGCGAGCCGGCCGATCGACTCCGTCGCCGTCCACTCCGGCGCCGCACCAGGGGCCGATGTCTACCTCCCGGACGTCACCGTGGCTGTGAGCGAGGACGGAGTCGACTTCCGCCTCGTCCGCCGACTGGACACCAGTGCCCTGCCGCAGACGCTCCGGCAGGTGCCGCGCGTCGAGAGCCTGCAGACCCGCGGGCGCTATGTGCTGGTGCGCCTCACCGCCCCGTATGGGCAGTACGTCTTCGTGGATGAGATCGAGGTGTTCGCGGGTACGCACGACCCGGCGCAGGTGAAGCTCCCGGGGGAGCGGTTCCCGCGGCTGTACATCGATAGCCGCTCGGAGCTGCAGAAGCGACTGGAGCGCGGGGTCGACCAGCTTGAAAGCTACCTATCGATGGGAGATGCCGGCGGCGACCTTCTCCCTCGGCTGGCGGCGCTGCGCAAGGAGCTCGCCAGCCTGCCCGGCGAGCAGCGTGGCAAGTTCCTCGGCCACGACCCCGCGGCGGCCGCGGCGCTTAGCGCGCGGTTGCAGGACCTACAGGCCGCGGCCGCGCAGAGCCTCCACCCGCGCCCGCGCCTCGCGATCACCGCCATCGCGCCATGGGAGGAGCTCCTCCCCGGCGATGTTCCGGGGCCGGCTGAACGCGATGTGGCAGCCCTCGAGGGGCTCATCGGGCGCCGCGAGCATGACGTGCAAGCGCTCCTGCTCAGCAACCTCAGCCCCACCCCGGCAACGGTGAGTGTCGCTGTCAGCGCCCCGGGGGAGGCAGGATGGCGCGGGCAACTGGTGCTGCGCTACGCCCCCTTCATCCAGACCCCCGAGGGCTTCCCGCTGGCTGACGCCCTGCCGCTGCTGGACCGGCCACTGCTCCTCCCGCCGTGGGAGTGCCGCCTGCTGTGGATCGGCATCTACAGCGGTGACAGCACGCCCGGCACGTACGAGGCGACGATCGCCATCGGCGAGGCACCCGTGCGACGCGTGCCGCTGCGGCTGCAGGTGCTTGCCGCCTCCCTGCCGGATGCCCTGCCGCTGGCGACCTACTCGTGGCAGTATGTCGACAGCATTCCGCC